>JBQELM010000139.1:0-4111 GCA_052103915.1 Mycetocola sp.
GAAGGAGCATCATGTCCCGTCCACCCCTGCCCCCGTTCACCGCCCCCAGCGCCCGCCAGAAGGTTCGCGCGGCCGAAGACGGCTGGAACACCCGCGACCCCGAGCGCATCGCCCTTGCATACAGCGAAGACAGCTGGTGGAGGAACCGGTCCACCTTTGTCCAGGGCCGTCCCGCCATCATCGAGTTCCTCGCCGACAAGTGGGAGCGTGAACTCGAGTACCGCCTCATCAAGGAACTCTGGGCGTACACCGACGACGTCATCGCGGTGCGTTTCGCCTACGAGTACCATGACGTGACAGGTCAGTGGTTCCGTGCATACGGAAACGAAAACTGGCGTTTTGACCAGGACGGCCTGATGACCCACCGTCACGCGAGCATCAACGATCACCCCATCTCGGAATCCGAGCGGCGGTTCTTCTGGGACCTCTCCGGACCCCGGCCGCTTGATCACCCCGGCCTGAGTGAGTACGGGTTCTGATGGCACGAACGGTCCGTGATCGCGCAGACGTGATCCAGGCCCTCGCCGGGGTGTTCCGACGGCGAGGCTTTGACGCCGGCTCACTCTCGGTCATCCAGAAGGAGACCGGGGTGGGCCGTGGCAGCCTGTACCACTTTTTCCCCAACGGGAAAGAGGACATGGCGCGGGCCGTCCTCAGCCAGGTCGGCGGATGGTTTGACGACCGGATCTTTGGGCCGCTCCGCGAAGACACCAACGCAGCGCAGGCTGTCACAACGATGTCACGTGAGGTTGGCGACTACTTCGTGTCAAACCAGCGGGTGTGCCTCTTTGCGGTCATGACCCTCGGCGAGGAGCAGGACGCGTTCGCCGCAGAGGTGCGCTCCTACTTCACCGATTGGGTTGATGCGCTCGCGGCGACGCTCACACGAGGTGGGCTGACGAAGAAAGACGCAACGCAGCGGGCGCTTGATGCTGTTGCGACGATTCAGGGCGGACTGATCTTGTCGCGGGCAACAGGGGACGAGGACACCTTCCTTGGGATCAACGGTCGCGTAGAACGCTCTCTGCTGGCGTGCCTGAGTGACGCGGCGCGGTGATCACGCTGACGGTGCTGACCGACCCCGCATGCTGCGCCGCACCACCGCGCGGGGTTGCCCGGAGCTGAGCTGAGTCACCGCGCTGAGCTGTGTCACCGCGATGAGCTGTGTCACCGCGCTGGGTGCGGGTGGAGGTCAGCCGCGTACGACGTCAGTGACGAGCGGTACAGCGGCAGCGTCGGGATGAGTGCTCCCAGAGCCACCTGGAGCGCCTCCGCGTGCCGACCGGCATCGTGCAGAACAAGCGAAAGGAACGCCTGAGCGGCGCTGCCCACAACCGCCGACTCGTCCAGGCCGCTCAGCAGGGTGATCGCCTCATCCAGTTCGCCAACGTTGCGCAGCGAACTGGCCAGCTGGATCACGGCCTGCGGGTGCCGCTCAGCGTCAAGGCCCGCGGCGATGGCCGCACGGTAGAGCGGAATCGCCTCCGCCTCCAGGCCAAGAAAGTCGTGAACGGACGCCCACTCGTAGATGCCGGCGGCGTCGGTGGACGGACGCTCGGACACCAGCGCACTCATCGCGGCCAGTGTGCCCTCGGTGTCGCTGTCGTCTGCCCGATCCCAAAAAGCGTTGACCCGGTCATCCCAGTCGCTGGCGGACGTTGTGCTGGGGGGAGCTGCGGAGGTCGCGCTGTCCGCGGCAGTGGAGTCGTTCACCGATCAGGCCGACTTGGCGATGGTCTGCTCGGTGGCAACCCAGGCGAGCATGCCGCACTTCACCCGCGCGCTGAACTTGGAGACACCCTCAAGCACAACGGCGTCGCCGAGGGGCTCGTCGTCCTCCTCGATGCCCTTACCGCGCGAGTGCATGAGACTGCGGAACAGGCGGATCCGTTCGGTGAGCTCGTCACGACTCAGCCCCTCGGCGACCAGGTCGCTCAGGATCGACGCGGACGCCATCGAGATGGAGCAGCCCTGACCCTCCCAGGAGATACCGGTCAGGCTGTCGCCCTCGCCGTGCAGCCGAACGGTGATCTCGTCGCCACAGGTGGGGTTGAGCTGGTGGTCCTCCGCCACAAAGCCGTCGCGCAGGCCGGAGCCGTGGCGCTGCTTTGAGTGGTCGAGGATGACCTGCTGGTACAGGCTGTCAAGGGCGCTGGACATTACTTCACTCCAAAGTAGCCGCGGACCTCGCCCATCGCGGAGACGACGGCGTCGATGTCTGAGGTCGTGTTGTACAGGTAGGCGCTGGCCCTGGTGGACGCGGTCACACCAAAGCGGCGGTGAAGCGGTTGCGCGCAGTGGTGGCCAACACGCACCGCAATGCCGCGAGAATCCAGGTACTGCCCCACATCGTGGGCGTGCACGCCGTCAACGTCAACACTGACAAGGCCCGCACGGGGAGTACCCGATCCCGGTCCGAGAACGCGAACGCCGTCGATGGCTTCAAAGCCGCTGAGCAGGCGCTGACCAAGCTCAGCCTCCCACCGGTCAATCCTCTCCATACCAACGGCGGACAGGTACCCGACAGCGCTGGCGAACGCGATGGCCTGCGAGACCCGCTGGGTTCCGGCCTCAAAGCGCTGTGGCGCGGGCATGTACTCGCTCGATTCCAGCGTCACGGTGGTGATCATTGATCCGCCGGTCAGGAACGGGGGAAGGGCGTTCAGGAGCTCAGCCCGCCCGTAGAGCGCGCCGATCCCGGTGGGGGCCAGCATCTTGTGGCCAGAAAAAACAGCAAAATCAACGTCAAGCGCACGCAGGTCAAGCGGTCGGTGCGGTGCCGACTGGCAGGCATCAAGCAGCACAAGGGCGCCGGCACCGTGTGCGAGGGCCACCAGCTCCTCGACCGGGTTGATGACGCCGGTGACGTTAGAGATGTGGGTGAATGCAACGATGCGGGTGCGTTCGCCGATGATCTCGGCCGCCTGGTCAAGATTCAGGGTGCCGTCGTCTTCAAGCAGCAGGTGACGGAGCGTGGCACCCGTGCGGGCGGCAAGCTCCTGCCAGGGAACCAGGTTGGCGTGGTGCTCACCCTCGGTGACCACAATCTCGTCGCCCTCACCGATGCGGAATCGCTCGGCTGCCGGTCCGCCTCGACCAGCGCTGGCGTTGCCGATGGCGTAGGCCACCAGGTTGATGCCCTCGGTCGCGTTTGAGGTCCAAACAAGCTCGTCCGCCGTCACACCAACAAAACGGGCGACGGTCTCACGGGCGTTCTCAAACAGCTCGGTGGCGTCGGCGGCGAGGGTGTGAGCCCCACGGTGAACGGCGGCGTTGTGCTGTTCGTAGAAGTCCTGCTCGTCTTCCAGAACGCACATCGGTTTCTGCGAGGTCGCACCCGAATCAAGGTAGACAAGCCGGTGCCCGTTGACGTCCTGATCAAGGATGGGGAAGTCGTTCCGCAACTGCAACGCTTCGGTGTCCGTGATGGGGGAGAGGTCCAGGGGCGGCAGAGCGTTGGACGTGTCTCGGGAGGAACTCATCGGTGGTACTCGCAATGTCTTGTGCGGGGCCAAAGCGTCCGGAGTCGCCCGGGCCGCTGACCCCCGGGCGTCGGTGCGGTGGGGCAACACCATTCTTCCCCTGATAACAGGCAAATGCTACGGCGTGTTCCCGATCGTGATCATTCCGGTTGTGAGGTGTGCGGTACGGACGTTGGTGTTCACCGGTGCGGATGCGCGGAGGCAGCTGAGGGCATGTCACTGGTGATGCCGAGCGCCAGTGCTGCATAGCCAACCGTATTGGCCCTGAACTCGGCCGTGGGCGTATCAAAACCGATCAGCGGGTACAGGTCGTATGCGTCCTCAAGAGCCACGATATTTGCGGCAATGGCTGGGATGGGCTGCCGGGGCGTGAACTCGCCCGTTGCGGTGCCGCTGGTGATCACGTCTCGGTAGAGGGAGACCTGCCGGTCAACGATGGAGCGGTGGATGGGCTTGTACTGCGGTTTTTCCTGAAGGAAGGCGATGCTCTCGTAAACGACGCGGATTTCCGGTCCGGCGTCGTCGGGAATCCCCGCGTCAATCAGGGTCAGAATCTGGTCCCACGCGCCCGGAACCGCGTCGCTGAGGGCCTCGCGATCGGTGTGGAAACGGCCGAGCACCGATTCGAC
>JBQELM010000139.1:4121-5929 GCA_052103915.1 Mycetocola sp.
ATTCGACCGCGGTGAGCATGAGCTCATCAAAGGTCGGAAAGTAGTACAGCACGGCGGCGGGGCTGACATCGGCTTCGGCGGCGACGGCGCGGACGTTTGCCCTGGTCACGCCCTGCGTGCGCAGTACTCGTTCTGTGGCAGCAACCAGGTGACGTCGACGGGTGCTTCGGCGTGGAGTTTCCAACGGTCGCCTCCGGTGCGGGGGTGGAAGTGGGGCGTGGTTGCCCCATGCTATCGCCGACGCGCGCTGGAACCGACTCTCGGGGGATGTCAGGGTCTACCGGATACGATGCCTGAGGCACCCCGCCCCGTTTCCTGAAGGATGTTCTGTGCTTTCTGCTTCCCGTCGTTTTCCCGTGGTGTGTGTTGCCGCCGCTGCGATCGTGCTCACCGGGTGCACAGCTGACCCCGGCGCACAGGCCCCGGCGAACACAGCGTCAACAGCACCGTCGTCGACGGTGTCTGAATCTCCGTCTGCGAGTGCGCCAGCCACGGAGCCTGCCCCGGCGGTGACAGAAATGTCGGCCACGACGGGTGGCGTGACGGGTGGGGAGACCCTGACCTTCACCGGCGTGGGGCTGGGGGAGACAACCGCAGTCAGGTTTGGCTCGACCCGGGCAACCGACGTCACCGTTGTTGACGATCACACCGTGACCGCCTCGGTTCCCTCCAGCACAGACTTTCAAACCGAGACGGTGGACGTTGAGCTTGTGAAGGGGAAAACGACCCTCGCTGAGGCCGGCGACTACGAGTACACGCTCGTGAGCGGTGTTGACCGTCAGATGCAGTACCTCTTGAAGCACTGGGAGGACTACAACACCAAGGACTGGGGGAACATGAACCCGGTTGGTGGTGACTGCGCCAACTTCACCAGTCAGGGTTTGATCGCTCGTGGCTGGGAACAGCGCGACGATTGGTTCAGCCGCGACCAGTCCGCCGACCGGAGCGAAACCTGGGGGTACACCCCCAGCATGAACGCCTGGTTTAAGAAGAACGCGAACGAGCTTGGTGCCACCCGGCTGGGAATGGATGACCTGGATAAGCTCAAGGTCGGTGACATCGGCATGTTCGACTGGGAGCCAAACAACAGCCCCAACCATGTCATGACGGTGTCGAAGGTTGAGACGGTGAAGGGCAAGACCAAGGTCTACTTTGTGAGCCACAACTTGGACGGCGACTACCGGGATCTCGACGAGGTTCTGGGGGATCAGCACCCGGACGGCACGGCCTGGTTCTGGTCGCTGAGCGACTAGTTTTTCGCCGCCTACTCCGGGAGCTCAAACTCACGGCTCAGCCGGAGCAGGCTGTTGATCACCGCTCGGGTTGGACCGTTCGGCTCGCGTCGGGTGGCGCGGTGTCGAATGGTCAGGTGACGGCTGCCGAGTCCCGGCATGTCAATGACGTCAACACCGTCCGGAACGCTCTGGCCCAGCGCAAGGGCGGGGAGGAGGGTGACCCCCTGCCCTGCTCGGACAAGCGCAAGCGCCGACTGGTAATCGTCGTAGCGATGCGCGCGTTCCGGGGTGATGCCGAGCGTGCTGATGGCGCGATCAACGGCTCGTGCGGCTGCGGCTCGATGGGATGCACCGAGCCACGGCAATTTGCCCAGTTCCGTCACGCCCAGGTCCGTGGTTGAGGCCTGCGGTGCGACCAGGCGCCACGGCTCGTCGAGCAGGGGGACCTCGGCGGTATAGGCCGGGGTCGTTGCATCAAGCTCGCGGTCAACGATGACGAGGTTCGCTTCACCACTGCGAAGCAACTGAGGCATGCGCTCGGTTGTGCCCTCATTGATGACGATCGTGATTCCC
>JBQELM010000140.1:0-1392 GCA_052103915.1 Mycetocola sp.
CAGAGCTTGTTGAGTCAGGATTCGGCGAGGGTGGCGTGTAGCGACTCCACGTCGTCAGATGCAGACAACGAATGGGGTGTGGCCGCTGGGAGAAGCGGTCGCACCCCATTCGTTTGTGTCAATTCTCCGGCAGGTGCTCTGGGTGGAAGCATCCAGGCGGGGAGGGGTGGTGTTTGACCAAGTTGACATAATGTGCATTATCGGACAAACACGTAACGGTGTGACCGTGGCGTCTCAACGCGCAGAACGGTTCAGAACGCAGTTGGTCGTGTGACGACAGGCCGAGGTCGATGTGAGCAATTTATGCAACGAATGTCCACGTGGGCACTAGCGTTATTCCATGAGTGCGACACCGTCGCATTGGCGTAGCAAAGAATTAAGGGAGAAACGCAATGAGTGATTCACAAGGAAACTCAACGCCCGTCATCGATGAACTCGGATTAAGCCACCTCGGTGGCAATGTGCGTCAAGGAATCCGAGTCGGTCTTGGGCTTTCCGGTATTGCAGCACTGATCGTCGGAATTCTGCTGACGTTCTTTCCGGCATCGAGTCTGACTGCTGTCGCAATTCTCTTTGGTGTTTACTTCCTAGTTACGGGTGTTGTCTACATCGGAATCGGTGCATTTGCCTCAGGCGCAAGCGGCTCAACCCGTGCTCTGAACATCGTTTTGGGAGTTCTTCTCTTCATCGTCGGTGTCGTTGCGATTAAGAACATCGAGGCAACCCTGCTCGTCATCGTCCTGATGGTTGGAATCGGCTGGATCGTCGAGGGCGTTCTCGCGATTACGGTTTCGGGACGCTCTGGTTCACGTGCCTGGTCGATCATTTTTGGAATCATCAGCATCCTGGCTGGCATTGTGGTGCTCTTCGCACCGGGGCTTTCGCTCGTCACGCTCGCGCTGGTCGGTGGAATCTCGCTGATCGTCATCGGAATTGCGCAGATCATACGTGCATTTACGTTCGGAAAGGGACTGTAGTTCAGGTCTCAGGCAACGCATTGGGGCGTTGCGTCAGGAAAATACCCTGACGCAACGCCCCAATTATTTTCAGAAAGCTATCCGCGGAAATCGCTCACGTCGCCGACGTAACGCGTGTGGTTATCCGGAATGGGCTCGGTCACCGCGAGAGTGACCTCTGCAGCAAACTCGTTCACGTTGTACAGGCGTCCAGCCGATTCCTTACGGGCGTCAATAGCGCCGGGGTTGGCGCGCTCAAGGAGAGTCGCCGTGATGGTGCCCTCGATCATGTCTCCGGACACAACAACAAACTCGATTCCGCGCTCTGTCAGCTCGGGGATGCGGGCGCGAAGGGCGTCCTCGCCGGCACGCTTCGACAGTGCGACGGGTTCGTACTCCGGCATGGTCGGCGTTTCGCGGATGATAAATGGTCTAT
>JBQELM010000140.1:1402-1753 GCA_052103915.1 Mycetocola sp.
CGCCTGGTGGCTCGTCACAAAAACAACGCGTGACCCCTCGTGAAGCAGCGGCAACGCGGCGTCAAGAACACCGAGCTGTGCGTCACGATTGAGGAGCATTGCGTAGTCCTCAGCCATTCCTGATTCCATGCCGCCGGAGGCATTCAGAACGAGGACGTCAAGACCGCCAAACTCCGCACGGATCGTCTCAAAGAGTCCGGCAACAGAGTCGGCATCCGTCAGATCGCCACCCACAACAATGGCCTCTCCCCCATTGGCGATCAGTGAATCGGCCAGCTTGCGGGCGCGGGCCTCTTTGTTGCGGTAGTTGATGGCAACGCGAGCACCGGCTGCGGCCAGGTTTGACACGGT
>JBQELM010000140.1:1763-5923 GCA_052103915.1 Mycetocola sp.
GCGCCAATTCCTCTGGATGAGCCGGTCACAAGGGCGGTTTTACCTGTTAGTGATCCAGCGGACAGCGGTGATGTCACAAAAACTCCTGGTGATTCGAAAACGAGTCGGCATCAAAAGATGCACCCGTCGAGCCTAACAACTCGCTTATGCCTCCCGATAACTGCTAGCGTCGAAAGGAGCCCGTACGGGATATTCCCGCGGCACTGGAGGCTGTGTTGATCGAGTTCCTGACCACGCACAGTTGGGTCATTTGGGTGAGCATTGCGCTCATCCTTCTCATCGTTGAGATGCTGACTCTCGATTTTATTTTTCTCATGATGGCGATTGGCTCGGGCGTTGGCCTCGTCACGGATCTCGCGGGCGCGCCATGGTGGCTGTCGATCATTGTCGCCGCAGTCACGGCACTTTTGCTGATCGTGTTCCTGAGACGGCCACTGCGCAATGCGTTACATCGTCGTGGAGACGATCCCGCGAGCAACGTTGACGCTGTTCGAGGCTCCGGCGCTGTGGCATTGTCCGTGATCACCGTTGGCGGTGGGCAGGTGCGTCTCAGTAACGGCGAACAGTGGACAGCCCGAGCGGCGGCCGGTGATATTCCCGCAGGGACAGTACTGACTGTGGTTGAGGTGGACGGTGCACACGTCATCGTTCGTGAGCAAGGAAAGTAGGAGTTAATGAACGAAGTACCCGTGAACGTGGGGGCCATCATCGGATGGATTCTGGTGGTGATCGTTGTCATCCTTGTGATCGTTGCCCTCTTCAAATCGGTTCGCATTATTCCTCAGGCCAATGCGGGCATCGTTGAGCGACTTGGCCGGTATCACAAGACTCTCCAGCCCGGTCTGAACATTGTTGTTCCCTTCATCGACCGGCTCCGTCCCCTGATTGACATGCGTGAGCAGGTGGTGTCGTTCCCGCCACAGCCCGTGATCACCGAGGACAACCTTGTTGTGTCCATCGACACGGTCGTCTACTTCCAGGTGACCAATGCAAAGGACGCCACCTACGAGATCGCGAACTACCTTGGTGCCGTTGAGCAGCTCACCACAACAACGCTCCGAAACGTTGTTGGTGGGCTGAACCTTGAGGAAGCACTGACCAGCCGCGACAACATCAACGGTCAGCTTCGGGTGGTTCTTGATGAGGCGACAGGAAAATGGGGTATCCGCGTCGGCCGTGTTGAGCTGAAGGCCATTGAGCCGCCTGTGTCCATTCAGGACTCGATGGAAAAGCAGATGCGTGCAGAGCGCGACCGTCGTGCCGCGATTCTTATCGCAGAGGGAACAAAGCAGTCGTCCATTCTTGAAGCCGAGGGTGCCCGTGAATCGGCCATTCTGCGCGCAGAGGGTGACGCCAAGGCGCAGGTGCTTCGTGCGAGCGGTGAGGCAGAAGCAATTACCACCGTGTTTGCTTCCATTCACGCCGGTAACCCCGACGAAAAACTGCTTGCGTACCAGTACCTGCAGACGCTCCCCCAGCTGGCTGAAGGATCCGCAAACAAACTGTGGATCATCCCATCCGAACTGACCGAGGCGTTGAAGGGCATTGGAAAGGGATTCCTTCCCGGCGCAGGATCGCCTCTCGCGGGCGGTGATGCGGGCCCCACGCGCGGTTCAGGTGGTGGCGCAGAAATCCCGGCGGGACCTGGACTTGATTCAGACCAGCTGCAGGAGATCGCCCGCCAGCTGATCACCTCACGGCGGTCACGAGGCGACGCTGCCCCGTCAGCCACTCCGACGAGTCACGACACGACGCGCGGAACAACCCTTCCCGGTTCAGGCTCATCGCCCGAACACCAGGAGTAATGCGTAACTGCCCCGGAACCTGACCGTTCCGGGGCAGTTGCGTTTTACGGGTAGGGCTGAACGCGAGAGGAATCAGAATGGCGGCCGAGGCGTTGTAACACAACAAGACGCGGAGCACGGTGCGGCTGGCACTTGACTGTGAGTACGGCCACCTAATGAAACGTTTGGTCGTGGGCCGCGTCATTCTTAATACGCGATGCGAGAGGAGTCACACAATGGCAGATCGTAGCTTGCGCGGGATGAGGCTGGGCTCACAGAGCCTGCAGAGCGAAGACGGCGTAGTTTTTTCGGAACGTATTGAACAGCACTACCGCTGCTCCGAGTGTTCACGCGAGATGATTCTGATGTTTGCGGCAGAGGCTGAGCCGCCCCAGACCTGGAACTGCCGATTCTGCGGTGCAGAGTCCGTTCTACTGGTTGATTCAGAACCGGTTGATGTTGAACGCGAGGACGGCAAGCAGGCCCGTACCCACTGGGACATGCTGCTTGAGAGGCGCTCACGGGACGAGCTTGAGGAACTCCTGCAGGAGCGGCTCCAGTATCTTCGGGAACGACGCGGTCAAACAACCGCCTAAAGACAACTGAATTGCGGATACCTTGACACCAGATCCGCACCAACAAGCCGGTCACCTCTCCCCCAACGGTGACCGGCTTGTTTTGTGTAGAGAGCCGTGTTGGATCGCAAAACGGTACGGTGCGCGTCCGCATCGTCGGCCGCTGAGGTGCTCTAGGCGGACCTGCGGCTCCGCCGTGGTCGTGCTGCAAGAACAAGCCCACAGACAAGACCGCCCAGCCCATAACCAACGATTGCCGTGTCAAAGGTCGGTGCGAGGGCAACCGCAGGGGTTGTCGTGACGGCAAGCGGAAGATCCACAATCATCTGGCTCGCCGCGTAGGCGGGAAGCGCGGCAATCGTCTGGCCGGACGGGTCGATTGCTTGAGACATGCCAACGGTTGAGAGATTCAGCAGGCTTCGCCCTGTCTCAATGGCACGTAGCCGTGCGATCGCCAGCTGCTGCTGGTTTTCATCTGTTGTCCCAAAATCAGCATTGTTCGTTTGGGCAATGATGACGGATGCGCCGTCCCTGACCGCGTCGCGGGTCAGAGCGTCATCCACGATGTCAAAGCAGATCGAAATAGCTGCGGTGAGCTGACCAATCCGCATCGTTGCATCCCCCGTTCCCGGGGTGTATTCGCGCTGGATCAACCCAATGAGATCTGGAGCGAACGGTTCCCAGAAGGAACGATCCGGAACGTATTCACCAAAGGGAACGGGGCGATGCTTGTCATATATGCCACTGACGCTGTTGACACCGGCAGAAGTCTCGAACAGCAGCGAGGAGTTGAAGTATTCTCCCCCGCGCTCCGTGATTGCTCCGACAAGGAGCGGCGCACCAAGCGACGTGGACAGGTAGCCAAGCATGGCTTCCGTCGTCGGATCAGTACGGGGATCAAACTCCGCCGATGCCTCTGGCCACACCACCAGGTCAACGTCCTGCCCAGCAAGAGGCAGCGTCGCTTCAAACTGGGCATCGCGGACATCCCCGGGGTCACTTGCCTGGAAGTAGCCCGCCGGCCCGTTGCCCTGAACCGCACCAACCGTGAGTGAGCCGACCGTTGGCACGGACCAGATGGGCCAGCCGAGGAGAACGATGAGGGCAAGAGCCGGAGCCCCCCACCTCCACCGACGCGCCGGACGGGAGCGAACCGTGACCGGTTCCATCGCGGTGGCAGGACGGTCGGGGAACGGGATACGCGGGACACGGGTGGACGGGAACGGAAGACCGGCTGCAAGCGACCGGCCGCCAACAAACGATTCAACAATCAACGCCGTCACAAAAACAATGAGGAAACTCAGCCCGTTGAGTCCCACCCAGGCGGTCAGTGAGGCGAAGGGGCCCTCCGACTGACTGAGCGCAACACGCCCCCACGCAAAGCCGCCATAGGGCCAGGTGCCACTCACCCACTCACGGGTCACCCAAAGCCCGGCAACAACCGCCGGAAGGAGAACAAGTCGACCCGCTGTCCCCGGCCAGACACGCGGTAGCGTGCGGTAGGCAACGGCGATCAGGGCTGAGCCGACACCCACAAAAATCGCCTGAAGAATGCTGAGGGCCAGCCACGGCACAACACCAAGAAAGAGTGTCGCCCACTGGATATGGATCAGGTAAAAAGATGCGCCGGCGGCGGTACCAAGCCCAAACGCCGACCAGAACCGTCGGCCGCGTAGCGCAACAAGGAGAAGAGCAACACCCGGAAAGATCAGAGCCCAGAGGTCCGCGTCGGGAAAAGCAAGATCGGTCAGCGGTCCATAGCCAATGGCAAGGACGATAGCCGCCCAGACCGGAACAAGCG
>JBQELM010000141.1:0-1935 GCA_052103915.1 Mycetocola sp.
ATTGGGGCCACGACGACCAGAACGCGAAATTATTTCGTGATCAGCCCCTGCCGCTCGTTCAGAACAGCCAGATCCTCAACCAGCTCGGGCATCAGATGCACGGGGAAAAACGGGAAGCCGTCGGCGAGCGTGACCGCTGAACTCCAGCGCCCGTCGGCGGCCCAGCCCTCAACGGAACCCACACCCACCCGCTCGCAGAACGCGTCAAACACGGCACGGGCCTCATCGTTGGCGACAATGTCACCCAGGCTTGAATCCCAGCCCCACGGCGCGGGAGCCTCGGCGACGGGCGCGGCGCAGCTGAACCGGTGCGAGCCGGAACCGACCCGCTGCGGCTCTGAGCCGTCCGGCAGCTGAATCGTGGCCGAGGTGTTGGGCGGCACAACCACGTCAAGGCTGAACTCACCCTCGATGATCCGCCAGGACACACTGATCTCGCCGTAGCCGCTGAGGTGCGTGGCGGAGGCCGCCTGCACAATGCCGGGACGCGGGCGTACAAGGACCTCGGCATACCCTGGAGCGGCGGGGGCAAGACCCGCGATGTCGCGGTGCATCCAGTCCACAACGGCGCCAAGGGCGTAGTGGTTGAAGCTGGTCATCTCGCCGGGGTTGATCGAGCCGTCGGGAAGCATGCTGTCCCAGCGCTCCCAGATCGTGGTCGCACCCATCGAGACCGAGTACAGCCAGGACGGGCACCCCGTCTCGGTGAGCAGCCGGTAGGCCACGTCCGTCTGACCAGAAGCAGCGAGTGCATCACAGACAATCGGCGTCCCCACAAAACCCGTACCGATGCGGAATCCGTGCGAGCGGACGATCTCGGCCAGCCGCTCACCCAGTGCGGCGACCCGCTCCGGCTCCGTGACGATCTCAAAGGCGATCGCGAGGGCGTAGGCGGTCTGCGCGTCGGACACCATACGGCCACCGGGCGTGACGTACGCATCCTGGAATGCCGAACGGATCTGCTCGGCCCTGGCCGCGTAGTGCGCGGCGTCGTCGTCCAGTCCCAGAACGGCGGCCGAGCGCGACAGCAGCAGGGTGGAGCGGAACGCGTGTGCCGTCGCGACCAGGTCCGGCGCGGTCTGAGCCTTCGCCGGGTTCTCCGGCGGAGCGGTCGGATCAAGCCAGTCGCCCAGCTGGAAGTCACGCTGCCACAGGTCGCCGGTCAGCCGGGTGAGCACCAGGTCAACCCACGACTTGGCACTCGGATACTGGCGCTCAAGAAGCTCGCGATCGGCGTAGCGCTCCCAGAGCGTCCACGGGATGATGCTCGCCGCGTCTCCCCACGCCGCCACGGGCGAGACGGGGAACAGCGGGTTCTGAATCTGGGGGGAGTACAGCGGGACGATGCCGCCCTGCCTGGCCTGGTCAGCGGCCAGGTCCTGCAACCAATTCCCCAGGAACGCATCGGAGTTGTAGAGGAACGACGCCGCAGGGGCAAACACCTGGATGTCACCGCTCCAGCCCAGACGCTCATCACGCTGGGGGCAGTCGGTCGGGACACCCACAACGTTGCCGCGCATGCCCCAGACCGCGTTGCTGTGCAGCTGGTTGATGCCGGCGTGGTCGGACTCAAACCAGCCGGTGCGCTCCATGTCACTGTGGATGACCTCGGCAACCACCTCAATCTGCGCGGCGTCAATGCCGGTGATCTCCGCGTAGCGGAAGCCGTGGAAGGTGAAGCGGGGCGTCCACTCCTCTCCCCCGTCGACACCGGAGGTGGTGTAGTGGTCGGTTGCCGCGGCGAAGCGCAGCGGTCGCACACCCAGCTCACCGTTTTCGAGCACCTCAGCGTGGCGCAGCGTCAGCTCGCGCCCGGCCTCGGCGGTCAGGCGGATCCGCAACCAGCCGACCAGGTTCTGACCAAAGTCGAGGATGGTTGTCCCCGATGCCGAGGTGAGTTTTTCCGCCACCTCTACGGTTTCGATGACCCTGACC
>JBQELM010000141.1:1945-5922 GCA_052103915.1 Mycetocola sp.
CCTGACCGGCGGCTGAGCCATGGGCTGAAGCACGCGGGTGTCCACGTCAACGATGCGGGCGGGTTCCGCATCGGCGAAGTCGGTTCCGCCAGGAACAAACGCCGTGTCCGTCTGACGGGCGTCGTAGCGCTCACCCTGGTAGATGCTGGCGTACCGGACGGGGCCCGACCGTGTGCTCGTCCACCCCTCATCGGTGTGGAACGTTTCAATGTCACCGGTGTTGTACTCAAGGCGCAGCTGAACGGACAGGGCTGTCGGCCCGTGCCAGGTGCGGGAGAAGTCACCGTCAAAACCGAACGTCTCACCAAACCAGCCCTCGGCCACACTCGCGCCAAGCAGGTGCGAACCGGCGCTGAGCCGATCGGTCACGTCGTGGCTCAGCACAAGAAGGCGGTCGTTGTAGCTGGTCCAGCCCGGCGAGAGCACGTCGTCGCTCAGCGGCTCACCGTCAAAGTACAGATCAACAACGCCGTGGGCGGTGACGGAGAGAGTGGCACGCGTCAGCCCATCGGAGACATCAAGCTCGCGACGGAAACGGGTCACCCCGCGCTCCTCGCCCTCGGGGCCGGCAATGAACGGCGCCGTCCAGTCCGCGGGGGTCAGCACGGCCGCGTTGACCGGTGTCCACGGCGACGGCTCACTCTCACTGCCATCGGTTCCGCGCACGCTGACGCGGACCAGGGCACGCTCGTACGCGGCCAGTGGTTCGTCAGGCCAGGCAACGCTGAGGCTCTGCGCTCCGTCAACCGTGACGCTGCGCTCACCCCCGTCCCGGCGAATGGTGATGAGGGCCGACGACTGTACCCAGTCGGCGATCTCTGTCTGAGTCCGCCAGCTCAGCGCTGGCGTGGCCGATGCCACAAAGGGCAACGAGCCGGGGGCGGTCACGCGCAGATCCGCGACCGTGGGGCGGGGGGAAGTCATGGTGTCCTTTCGGGTGGTGCCCGGCCAACGCTGGCCGGGCACCCGAGGGGTCAAACTAAATGGTGATGGTCGCCGATCCGTGCAGATCGGTGACGGAGGAGGCAGCCGTGATGGTCACGTCGCCCGATTCCAGCTGCCAGCCATCCTGCCAGTGCGCGAGCGTGTTCAGTGCAACACGGGTGCTCAGCGCCACACTCTCGCCCGCCGCAGCCGTGGCCTCAGCCCAGCCGACCAGCCAGCGCACCGGACGGTCGATGGCGGACTCGGCGCGGGAGGCGTAGAACTGCACAACGGTGCGTCCGTCACGGTCACCGGTGTTTGTCGCGGTGGTGTCAAGCACGATCCAGTCGCCGTCCACCCGGGCGGACAGCTCACCGACCTGCCAGCTGGTGTAGCCAAGACCGTGGCCAAACGGCCAGGCCGGGGTCGCACCGGCGCGGAGCCAGGCACGGTAACCGATGTGGATGCCCTCGGTGTAGGAGAGGACGCCGTTACTCGGCACGACCTCCGACACGGGGGTGTCGGCGAGGGTGCCGGGCCAGGTGGTGGGCAGTCGCCCGCCGGGCTCGGCCGCACCACTGAGGATGGCGCCGAGCGCGTTGCCGTACTCCTGACCACCAAACCAGCTGAGCAGAATGGCCGCGGCGTCGTCCCGCCAGGGCAGTTCAACCGGGGCACCGGCATTCACCACAACAACCGTGCGCGGGTTGGCCGCGATGACGGCACGGACCAGGTCGTCCTGGCGGCCGGGCAGTGCAAGCGAGTCGCGGTCGTAACCCTCGGACTCCACGCGGGAGTTGGTTCCGACAACAACAACCGCCACATCGGCGTCGGCTGCGGCACGGGCAGCAGCAGCGATGAGCTCCGCCGGGTCGGCCGAGGCCGGCTCGGTACCGACGGTGATGCCCAGCGCCGCGGCGAGGGCACCGGTCCGGTCACCCAGCTCGTACTCCACCCTGACGTCAAGCGGGACACCGGCGCTCAGGTCAAGCTCAATGCTGCTGGACGGCGGCGCAAGCAGCGCCGCACCCAGGTCGTCGCCCACAGCGGCGACGTCGGCCTCGTGACGCAGTTCGTCGTTGATGTACAGCCGGCCCTGGCCGACGGCAGCCCAGCCGAGCCCAACGGCGCTGTCCTCCGCCGGGGTGTAGCGGAAGCTCACCCGCAGCAGCGACGACGCGGCAACCGGTGCCGACCCGCCGAACCAGACCAGCGCGGTGGAGCGGCGGTCCTCGGTGTGCAGCTCGGAGCCGTCGGCGTCGAGGAAGGCAACCCGGGCACCGGGCTCACCCGTCACCGGGTTGGTGATGGTCTCCAGCGGCAGCTCGGCCAGCCCCTCCTGCACGATGGCACCGATGGAGTAGCTCAGCTCGGCGTCGGGGAAGGCCGCACGGATGCCGTCAAGCGGGGTGACGATGCGGTCGGGGATGACCGTGGCGCTTCCGCCGCCCTGGGTGCGGGCCTGCGTGGCGTTGTGACCGATGACGGCGATGCGGGTGGTGTCCGTCGCGGCCAGCGGCAGGACGCCGGAGTTCTGCACAAGGACCGTTCCGGCGATCTCGGCGTCGCGGGCAAAGCTGCGGCTGTCCTCGCTGATGCCGGAGCCGTCACGCTCGCGTGGCGCGGCAAATCCGCCCACGCGCTCGGCGAGCAGGAGGATGTTCTCGACCTTGGCCGTGATGGCATCCTCGCTGACCTCACCGGCCTGAACGGCGGCCAGAAGTGCCGGGCCCCAGGCACCCTGCGGTCCGGGCATTTCAAGGTCCTGGCCAACGGCTGCGGAGGCGGTGCTGCGCACGGCCGTCCAGTCAGAGACAACAACACCGTCGAAGCCCCAGTCGGTGCGCAGCGGGTTGTCCAGCAGGGTGTTTTCTGTCGCGGTTGCGCCGTTGATCGAGTTGTATGCGCTCATGATGGCCCAGGCGCGACCCTCACGCACGGCGATCTCAAACGGCAGCAGGTACAGCTCGTGCAGGGTGCGCTCGTCCACGGCCACGTCGACGGTGAAGCGCTCGGTCTCGGAGTCGTTGGCGACGTAGTGCTTGGGGGTGGCGGCAACGCCTGCGGCCTGGACACCACGAATGTAGGCGGCGGCCAGGATCCCGCTGAGGCGCGGGTCCTCGCTGAAAGCCTCAAAGTGGCGGCCGCCGCGGGGGCTGCGGTGCAGGTTGATGGTCGGGCCGAGGACAACGTCAACGCCCTTGCGCTGCGCCTCGGCAGCGGAGGCTGCACCGTAGCGCTCGGCGATGTCCTCGCTCCAGGCGGAGGACAGCGCGCTGGCCGACGGCAGGTTGAGGGACGGGTCACGCTCGTCCCAGCTTTCGCCGCGAACACCGGATGGCCCGTCGGACAGAACAAGGGAGCGCAGACCGATCTCGTCGACCGGGTGTGTGGTCCAGAAGTCTTGGCCGGTGAGCAGGGTGATTTTCTGCTCCAGGCTGAGGGCGGCCGCGCGGGCGCGGATGTCGGGGTGTGGCTCGACCATGAGCGGATCTCCGTTTCTGTTGCGGCGTCTGCCGCTGCCTCAAGGGTAACGAATAGCGAACGCTATACGGTATTCGTTTCGTGAGATGAACAGTACGCTGTCAGCCATGGGCAAACGCGGATCGTATGTCAAAGGCGTCGCGAAACGGCAGGAGATCCTGACCACCGCACTCACCGTCATCGCCGAGCACGGTTACAGTCGCGCCTCCGTCAAGCAGCTGGCCCAGGCCGTTGACCTCTCGCAGGCCGGGCTACTGCACTACTTCGGCAGTAAAGAACAGCTCTTTGAAGAGGTACTCAGGGTCCGCGACGAGCAGAGCATCGCCAGCGGCGATCACCCCGACGACGTCATGGCCATCATGCGCGAGACCACCAGGCACAACGCCGAGGTCCCCGGTCTGGTGCGCCTGTACTCCGCGCTCTCCACGGCGGCAGCGGTCGACGACGACCATCGCTCGCGTGACTTTTTTGCCCGACGCTACGCCGACCTTGTCCCGCGTCTCGCGGCGGCAATCAGCCAGGGGCAAGAGTCAGGGGAATACCGCACCGACGCCGATCCCGACGCCTAC
>JBQELM010000142.1:0-5917 GCA_052103915.1 Mycetocola sp.
GCCACCGTCTGGGACGGCCCCCTACCGACTGAATGACCCGGGGTGCGGTGGCAGTTACTCAGGCTCTGCCGCTACCCTTGACTATCTGTGTTTGCCCCCGCATCCGGTGTTGGCAGCCCCCGATCTGATTCGGGGACGCGCTGGCGGGGTCCATCGAGGAGTTTTTAGTGCGTTTTGTTTACGCGATTGTGGCGTTTATCGTCGCCGCTGTCATGATCCTGAGCGGTATCGCCCAGCGGACGGTCTTTCTTGGCCCGTCCGCTCTTCGGACCGACGTCGCTGTGAGCGGCGATAACCCCTACCTGGTCATCGACGGCAGCGTGCTGACCTCACACGAGGGGCAGCAGAGCCTCAGCGTGACGGGTGCGGACGAGCCGTTCCTCGCTTATGGACGCACAGCGGATGTCATGGCCTGGCTGGGCGAGGCCGGTGCCCAGTATGACCGGGTCACGCTGACCGCTGATCCGAACTCGGACACTCCCATCCAGACCACGTCGGCTACAGCCGAAAACATTGACGGGCTTGAGCCGGATCCAGAGGCAAATCCCGACCCACGGGGTTCTGATCTGTGGCTGTCTGAATCAAGCGACGAACTGTCGGTGCTGGCCACGATGAGCGTCCCCGACACGATGTCCGTGCTTATTGCCGCTGACGGTGTTGAGCCTGCCCCGAGTGAGGTCAAGTTGTCCTGGCCGCTGGATAATTCAACGCCGTGGGCTGGCCCGCTGATTGTTGGTGGACTTCTTGCACTGCTCGCCGGTGTTGTGCTTTACATTCTGGCGTTTGTCCACCACAAGAAGTCCCGCGGGCCTCGGCGTCGCGGAAACCCTGAGATCGCCCAGCCGACACGGCGCCGCCTCGGCACCGGGCGTCGATCGATGGTTGCAGTTGCCGGTCTTGGTCTGACCACCGCTGTTGTTTTGACAGGGTGTTCCCCGGCGTACTGGCCCGAGCTGAATACGACCCCCACACCAAGTGGGACGGCCGAGGCTCTCGAGGATGCGCTTGAAGACTCCGCTCCACCAGCGTTGACCGGGCCCCAGCTTGAGCGCATTGTTGTCAAGGTTTCGGATGTGGCAACGCAGGCTGATGCTGAGCTAGATCGCGATCTGATCGCCACCCGTTTTGATGGCGTGGCCCTGGAGAGCCGGCTGGCCAGCTACACGATCCTGAAAGAGCAGGACGAGCGTGATGTGGCCGAGGATGACCGTGTGGGCGTACCGGACGCGATTCCGGCCAGCCCGGTCAAACTGACACTTCCGCAGGCGGTCGTCGGTTGGCCCCGCACCGTGTTCACCGTTGTGAACGCGGGGGAGGACGCGACCGTTGCTCCCACGGCGCTGGTGCTGACTCAGAACTCACCACGTTCGAACTACACCGTGCGTCGTGTGGTCAAGCTTGAGCCGGACGCGACAATTCCTGAGCTTGCTCCCGCAACGCTTGGTGCGTCGCTTGTTCCGCCGGACTCCAGCTTCCTGACCATCGCGCCGAACGCCATGGCCGGTGCGTACGCTGACCTGATTGAGAAGGGCGACGAGAGCGAATGGGCTCAGTACTTCCCTGAGGATCCTGACTCCCTTCGCGACAACATCAAGAACAACTTTGACCAGGCAAAGGAATCACTGGGTGAGACCGGAAACCTGGAGAGTAGCGTGAGCGCGGGAGAGGGCGAGCCTGTTGCGTTCGCGACCCTGAACTCGGGTGCGCTGGTGTCGGTGGATATCACCGAAACGCAGACCGCGACTCCCACCGAGGAGGGGGTCACGCTGAGCACCAAGGGGCGGATCCGTCTCCTGAGTGGAGTTGAAGAGACCACAACCGGTGTTGAGACCACCTACGGTGATCAGCTGCTGTTCTACGTTCCGCCCGCGGGCAGCGATGAGAAGATTCAGCTGCTTGGGTTTAACCAGGGCATCCTGTCCTCGAAGGAGATCGAATGAGTTCCGACCGCTACTCGCTTCCCCCCGCGGGATCGGCGCCGCAGGCGGCTTCCGCGGCTCCGGGCGCGCAGCCGGCTGACACCGCTGGCGTGATCGCTGTCCCGTCGCTGGTTGCGGCTGTGACGGAGGAGAACTTCCAGGGTTTTGTTGAGCTGTCTGCTCAGCTGCCGCTTGTTGTCCTGATCCGCTCGGCTCAGGACCTGGTCTCGGCTGAGCTGAGCCCTGTCCTGGAGAACGCCGTGCTGCGTCACGAGGGCAGGCTTCTCCTGCTCACCGTTGAGGCTGAACAGAGCCCGGGGATTGCTCAGGCGTTTCAGGTCCAGAGCGTGCCAACGGTTGTGGCCGTGATCGGTGGACGGCCGGTTCCGCTGTTTGCCGGGCAGGCAAGCGCGGAGCAGATTGACTCGCTTCTTGGTCAGCTGCTTGAGCTTGCCGCACAGTCGGGCGTGAGTGCCCGCGCGCAGGTCGCAGACGAGGATGCGGAGCCCGAACCGCTTCCCCCGCTGCACCAGGAGGCGTATGACGCCATTGCGCGTGGCGACTTCGCTGCGGCAATCACCGCGTATGAGACGGCTATTAAGCAGCAGCCGACTGATTCTGATGCCGTTGCAGGTCTGGCACAGGTGCAGCTCCTGAGTCGTATGCAGGGACGAACGATCGACGAGATCCGTTCGGCTGCGGCGGCAAACCCGGCGGACGTGTCCGCGCAGCTGGCTGTGGCGGATCTTGACGTGTCTGGCGGACACATTGAGGACGCGTTTGACCGTCTCTTGACGCTTTTCGCCGATGCTGATGCTGACGCCCGAACGCCTCTTCGTGAGCGTCTTCTTGACTACTTCCAGGTCGTTGGGGTGTCGGACCCGAGGGTCGCTGCAGCCCGCTCGCGGCTGACAAACCTGCTGTTCTAAGCCGAGCACGGAAAGGCACAAGCGTGTCTGTGTATGTGGACCACGCGGCGACGACTCCCATCCGGCCGGAGGCCAGGGCGGCGTTAGCCGCCGAATGGGAACTGACGGGGAACCCCGCGTCTATCCACGGCGCGGGGCAAAGCGCACGTCATCGCCTGGAGACCGCGCGGGAGACCCTCGCTCGGGTGTTTGGCTGCGACACCGTTGAGGTGATTCTCACCTCTGGCGGAACCGAGTCGATTAACACGGCGTTGAAGGGGTTCTTCTGGGAGCGCAACGCCGACGGATCTCGACCCGTCATCATTGTTCCGGCCGGTGAGCACCATGCCACTCTGGACACGGCTGACTGGTTGGCCGCACATGCCGGAGCGGACGTGCATTCCGTTGCGCTGGCGTCGGACGGGTCCATCCCGGTGAGTGGCATTGCCGAGGCGCTCCGCGACAACCACGGACGGGTTGCTCTGGTGACGGCGCTCTGGGTCAACAACGAGGTGGGCACGGTCAGCGATATTGATGCGATCGCTGAGCTCTGCGCCGCTGAGGGGGTCCCGCTGCACGTGGATGCGGTGGCCGCCGTGTACGAGCAGATCGATTTCACCGCCAGGCGTGAGCGCACGGGGTCGGGCGCGGGGGCGGGGCTTGTGGCTGTCAGCGTGTCGGCGCACAAGCTCGGTGGTCCGGTGGGAGCTGGCGCGTTGATTCTTGGCCGTGAGGTCACACCCGAACCGCTGCTTCACGGTGGTGGGCAGCAACGTCAGCGCCGCTCGGGGACACAGGATGTGGCTGCAGCCGCGGCTTTTGCGGCGGCGGCACAGGTCACAGCTGCGACCCGTGAGGCGGAGCTGGCTCGGCTGTCTCTGTTGAGTGAGCGCGTGATCGCCGGGATCAGCACCGCGGTTCCCCAGGCACGGATCAACGGTGCTCGTCCCTCGGCAGTGAACACGGCGGGGGAGTCATCGGCCGGTTTCTCTCCCGCGATTGTGCACCTCAGTTTTGCCGGTTGTGAGGCGGACTCTTTGCTGTTCTTGCTTGATATGGCCGGGGTTCAGGTCTCAACCGGATCCGCCTGTCAGGCGGGCGTTCCCGAGCCGTCCCACGTGTTGAGAGCCATGGGGCGTGACGACGCCGGTACGCGGGGAGCGCTTCGCGTCAGCCTGGGGTGGACAAGCACGGAGGACGACGTCGACGCGTTTGTTGCCGCGCTGCCTGACGCGTACGCCCGAGCGGTGGCAGCGGGGATGGCGGACCGCGCTGTGACGGACGAGCACGGCCTCCCGCGTTCGACGGGGCCGGTTGACGCGCGTAGACTGCCGGGGTGAAGGTTCTTGCAGCGATGTCCGGCGGTGTTGATTCAGCGGTTGCCGCTGCCCGAGCCGTGGAGGCGGGGCATGAGGTCGTTGGTGTCCACCTGGCGCTGAGCCGGATGCCGGGCACTCTCCGCACCGGTAGTCGCGGCTGCTGCACCATCGAGGACTCCATGGATGCTCAGCGCGCAGCCACTCTGATCGGCATTCCTTACTACGTGTGGGACTTCTCCGAGCGTTTTAAGCTTGACGTTGTTGACGACTTCATCAGCGAGTACTCGGCTGGCCGGACGCCGAACCCCTGCATGCGCTGCAACGAGAAGATCAAGTTCGCTGCCCTGCTGGAGAAGGCACTTGACCTGGGGTTTGATGCCGTGTGCACCGGCCACTACGCCAGCGTTGTGTTTGACGAGCAGGGACGGCCTGAGCTGCACAGGGCAAGCGCCTGGGCAAAGGACCAGTCCTACGTTCTTGGGGTGTTGACCGAACAGCAGCTGCGGCACACGATGTTCCCGCTGGGGGACACCCCGTCAAAGGACCTGGTGCGGGCCGAGGCGGCGGAGCGCGGTTTTAGCGTGGCCTCCAAGCCGGACAGCCACGACATTTGCTTTATCCCCGACGGTGACACCCGAGGGTGGCTTGCCGATCGCGTTGGCGCGGAGAAGGGGCAGATCCTGGATCGTGAGGGCGCGGTTGTTGGCTCCCATGAGGGCGCGCACGCCTTCACTGTTGGTCAGCGACGGGGCCTGAACCTTGGTGTTCCTGCTCCTGATGGTCGTCCACGTTTTGTCCTTGAGGTAAAGCCACGGACCAACCAGGTTGTTGTGGGTCCCAAGGAAGCTCTTGCCGTTGCGGAGATCGGCGGAACCCGCATGAGCTGGGCCGGTCCGGCACGCGAGGGAAACGATGAGTTCCGATGTGATGTCCAGATCCGGGCTCATGCTGATCCCGTTCCGGCAACGGCCTGGCTTGCGGTGAATGATGACGGCGAAACCGAGTGGATTGTTCGTCCTGACACGGCGCTGGATGGTGTGGCACCGGGGCAGACCGCTGTCATGTATGACAACACCAGGGTGATGGGGCAGTTCACGATCGCCCGGACCGTCAGTGCGGTTCCCGCTGGTGCTCTGGGCTGAGTGTCCCCGGTCGGCCGTAGACTTGCTGTGTGAGTGAGAGCAGCAAGACCCAGCCAGAGGTGTCCGATTCAGCGACGAGCACAGACGCTTCGGATGAGGCAGTTTTTGCGCAGGCGGATGAGCGTGTTGCTCAGCTGACGGAGCGCATTCTCAGCCTGCGTGACGCGTACTACGGCAAGGACTCCAGTCTTGTGGCCGATGCAGACTACGACGCTCTTGTTGCAGAGTTGGAGCGGCTTGAAGAGCAGTTCCCTCTCCTGCGCCGCCAGGACAGCCCCACTCAGACCGTCGGCGGTCAGGCGCAGCAGCTTTTTGATCCGGTCACGCATGTGGAACGCATGCTCAGTCTGGATAACGTTTTTAGCCCTGACGAGTTTCTGGCCTGGGCGCAGCGCACGCGGGCAGCGGTCGGCGGTTCTGTTCGCTGGTTGTGTGAGCTGAAGATCGACGGTTTGGCGATCAACCTCCGATACGAGCGCGGCGTTCTTGTGAGCGCAGCCACCCGGGGTGACGGTGTGGTGGGTGAGGACGTGACGGAGAACGTCCGGCTGATTCCCTCCATCCCGCAGCGCCTGATCGGCGAGGGGCTGCCGGAGCAGGTTGAGGTCAGGGGAGAGATCTTTTTCCCC
>JBQELM010000143.1:0-5915 GCA_052103915.1 Mycetocola sp.
TTCGGGTGTGGCCGTCACCCGAAGGACAGCGGTGTCCTGGCCACCGTGTCCGTTACTCACGGTGTATCTGAGTGAGTAGCTGTCCTCACCCTCCGGCACGTCAACAACAATTCGACCGCCATCAACCTCAGCGGTGATGCCCTCCGACACGTCGTCAAGCTTTTCTTCGAGCGTGATCGGGTAGCCGTTCGGGTCGGAGTCGTTGTCCAGGACAGGAACCGAGACCGTGGTTCCCGGCCGTGCCTCAACCACATCGTCAACCGCGACGGGGGGAAGGGTCCGCTCAGGGCGCTGGACCACACCAATACGAATCGTGCCCGTCCCAACCTCTCCGTCCGGATCGCGGAGGCGGTAACTGAACTCGTCCGTGCCCGCGGCGTCAGGGGACGCGCGATAGACCAGTTCCGTACTGCTCTGATCCGTGATGGCGCCCATCTCTGGTGCGGATGCCACCCCGTCCAGGACAGTTGAGTCACCGTCTGGATCAACGCCATACAGCGGAACGCTCAGAGCGACGCTTGCCCCCGCAAATACTCGCGCAGTGACATCACGTGGTGTTGGAGCCCGATTGCCCTCCGCATCCTCAGGTAACACAGTGACGCGGATGTCACCCGTCGCTGTTTGCCCAAAATCGTCGTGGACGCGGTAGACGAGCGAGTACTCCCCCTGCTGAGGCGGCGCTTGGATCCGGACCGCGTCACCGGACACAAAGGCGACCCCCTCAGCAGGCTTTTCTGCCAGCTCCTCGTCAAGATGAAGCACCGCGTTGTCCGGGTGGATGTCGTTGTCAAGAACGTCAACGCTGCTGACGTCGCCCGCCCGAATTGTCACCGCGTCATCGTGAACGATGGGCGGCTGATGCACCGTCAGCGGCGGGACAGGAATCACCGTGACCGTTGCTTCGGAACTGTTCAGTCCGTCAGAGACCGTGTACCCAAACTGGACGCTGCGCTCAAGTGCCGCGGTTGACGTGACACGGACCACCGACCCCTCAAGCACCTCAATGGACAGACCAAGCGCCTCGTCGGGGATCGTCAGATCCTGCACGGCAAGAACCGCGCCGTCCGGAGACTGGTCGTTGGCCAAAACAGGAATGATGAGCGGCTCAGCTGGCCGGAGGAACCCAATGTCTCTGACGGCAATCGGCGCGCTGCGATCACCGGGACGATCGGTGATGTCAATCCGGATCAGACCAACGCTGCTGCGCTGACCGGCACCAAGCGAATACTTGACGTAGTAACTCCCCGGAGTCCCGGCGGTGGCCTGCACCGTTCCGTTGTCCTGGTTGACGCTGATCGTGATCCCTCCGGTGATGGCCGATGCATCACGAAGCTCAAGCTGATCACCCGACGGGGACAGGTCGTTGTCCAGCGGTTCGACCACCACCGGTTGACCGGCAAAACCCTCACCAAAGTCGGGGGCTCCAATGGGACCAAGCGCTCCCGCTTCTTCAACGGTCACCGTGAACGTTCCTGTGCTCTGCATCCGGCCGTCTGAGACCACAACCTCAACGACCCGCTCGCCCAAGGCCCCCTCACTGTGGCTCACCGTGACCAACCCGTCGGGGCTTGTCCTGACGTCGTCTCCGGCCAATGACCTGGCGCTCACAACGTAGAGGTCGTCCCCGTCCGGATCATCCCAGTCGGTCAGAGCGTTGTAGCTCATGGACTGTCCGCGTTCAACGCTTGTCGCCCCGACCCGGGCCTGAACAGGCGCCCGGTTCTCTTCTGGAGGAACAACACGGAGCACAATCTCTGCCGATGCGGTCCCACCCGGACGTCCGTCACTCACCGAGTAACGAAGAGTGACCTCCCCCGAGGTCCGCTCCGCCTCCGGCTCAAATTGGAGTGCTCGTCCACCATCAATGAGCGTCATCGTCCCCCACCCCTCGGGAAGATCATCAACGCGCTCGATGGTGAGGACATCGCCATCGGGGTCCGTGTCGTTGGCCAGGGGAAGAAGCACCGTGCTTCGACCAGGCCGCACACCAAAGGTGTCGTCTCGGGCCGTTGGTGGCCGGTTCTGTTCCGTCCGTTCAGCGATGGTGTCTTCAAACGACTGCGTCGCCGACTTTTGCTCACCGTCCGGGGCGGACTCATCTTCTGGCGGCGTCACCGACTCCCAGTCCGTCACCAGACGCATCGCGGAGTCCCCCCGCCACACCTCGCCCGCCACCGCGTCGTTCAGGACGACCGTCACCCCATTGACCCGGAACACAGGCGCTGTTGCCGAGCCGGAGTCGCCGAACTCCGACCGCTGCGGTTCGCGCTCCTCGCACACCATCAGAGCACGCGCACCCTGCGCCCACGCTGCGTAATCACACGAGCCCACAGCCACCGGCTGAGCAATGCTGCCGGGATCGGTCGCAGGAACGGCCATCTCTGCCGAGGTGACCACCGGATCAGAGCCATCAAGTGGGACCCGAATCAGCGCATCCGCCGTGGCAAGAAGAATCCGGTCCGAGGCAGCCCCCGGCTGCTGAACCACAAAGTCGCCGTCGGGGAGCGCCATGCTGGAGCCATCTCCGCGGACAAGCTGACCGCCGTCATGGTCAACAATGACCGCTTCGTCTCCCGCAACCGTCAGCTCTGCGTTCGTCAGTGCGGGAAGGGCAACGGCGTGAGGCTCGGCCCCGTCCCGTGGATAGCGGAGCAGCTCCTGCCGCTCGGGCGAAAAGACCACAACGTCACCGCCAGCCGCCACCGCGGCCTGAGCATCAGCACCGACGGTGTCCCTCGGAGCATCGTCAGCAGAGCTGAAACGCAGTCCCTCACTGACGTCGCTGATCCACAGCCGACCGTCCTCCGGGTCAACGACACTCAGCGTGTGATCACGAAGCGACACCTCCGCGCCGGAGGGGAGGTCGGCCCGCGCCCCGAGAGTCGCAAACGCGGTGTCCACCTGTTCAAGAGCGGAGAACCCTCGATCGTAAACAAAAACATCCTCGCCGTCTTGAAGAAGTGAGAGCGTTGACGAGCGGGTCGCCACTGCCGACTCGACCTCCGCGATTTGCGCGTTGACCCGCCCAACCAGAAGGTCCTGCCCATTGGTGACCCACACATCGCGCGCTGCAAGTTCCGGCTCCGTCACCGGAACACCCTTGTTGGCCAGTGCAACTCCCACCGGCACGGCAACAAGAACCGCCGCGGCGGTGACCGACATCACCCGTCGGCGAGCAGCCCTCCCCGCCGTCTTCCCTGATCCCACTGGCACACAACCCCTGTTCGTTCCCCGCGCTGCTCCCCGACAACACCCCCGTCACGCTAACACGAGAAAAGCTCAGCTATAGGTATCGCCCGCAGTCGCATGCTCCGCTGAGGCTGATGCATCTGCCGCTGGAGCCTGCCCGGCTGCAGGGGGCAGGAGCGCCAGATCTTCAACGCCAACCAATCGCGTCGAGACGGCATACTCAACCAAGCGGGCGCGACGCCCCGTCGCTATTCGGCCCGCGCCGCCCCTCAGCCCACGGACACCCAAGCGGTCCAGCTTCTCGCACACGTTGTCGAGCTTTCGGTTAAAGGCCGTCTGCGTCCAGCCCAGCCTCGCGGCGGCGACCGCCGACGCCGGGATCTCACCCCGCCCCGGACTCGACTGCGTGAGCACACTTTCGGCGAGCGCCACCACCAGCAAACGCTGACTCGACGTGAGATGAACCGGGCCAACCGTCGTAGTCCCCACGGCTTGTGGGGCGTGTGTGTTTGCACTGAAGTAGTCGCTACCACCGTGGATGCTGAACTCATACGTTGTTGACCCGGCGCTGAACAGCACGTGCAGCACAGGGAAAACCAGGGGCAACCGCGCTCCTGGCGCCAACCACGCCTGCACCTGGCCCGACACGTCCGTCACCGTCGCGGAAAGCAGCGAGCCAACGTTGTGCAGCCACCACAGGCCGCCATCCTTGCTGACCGCAAGAAATCGTCGGTGAAGAAACGGGTTCTCGTCAATGCTCAGGTCAGCATCGCGGCCGATGTAGAACGTCTCGCCGTCCGTCGCCTCGTACCATTCATCAAGGAACTCGATCCGCGGACGGTCGGAGGTCCGAGTGGTGTGCGCAGCTCTCAACGGCACATGATCAGAGGTTCCGCCGAGAGGCGTCCACTCCGATTGATCTGAATCTGTAGACACAGTTCTCCTTCCGGATTGACTTCGTGAAGTGTGAGTGTTGGTGCGCTCAACAGTTGCGGGTCAGAGAGCACCCCGGACCCCTCCGTCCCCCTGACCAGATAACGATCCCCCTCCCGTTGGTCGGGGTTTCGCCAGCTGAAGCTCACGCTCGTTTTGTCCGCACTCGGCTGGATATCTCCCGCCTGTGCTTCAGGAACCGCAGCAATGGGCGTCACCTGCGCCGACGGCTCAACCTCAGGAACGGTGTCTTCTGACGTTGCGCCCCACACCATCGCCGCGGTGAGCGTTGCCGAAACGGCAAGCACAAGAACCCCCGCAAAAGCGAGCCGATGACCACGGGACCGGACACCGGGTTCTGCTTCTGCCCCCTGGCCTTCCCCGGCATCAGCACCACCCGGTTGCTGGTCAGAACCGGGCCGCGGGGCGACACCGTCACTCCCACGCGGCACCGCGCCCCTAATGACCGTGCGGTCACTGTCCTGCCCGTCCTCGGGGTCAACAACAACGGGATGCGGCGCCCTCACCCGGGTGGGGGCGGCGTCAGCAGCCGGGCGGCCGTCCTCACGCTGGACGGAGCGTTCAAGCACAACCTGCGGAACGTCGATGGGGGTTGTGACGTAGTCCAGCTCGAGCTCGATGCGCTGAAGCGCTCGCGAAAACTCAACGGCTCCGGAGAAGCGGTCCTCCGGCCGCCGCGACAGCCCACGGCTCAGAACGGCAAGGAGCGTGGAGGGCACATCCGCGCGCCCCAGCGGTTCAACAAGTCCCCGCTCAATTCGTGAAATGACATCAACGCTCCCGTTTGGCCCACCGTCACGCTCAAATGGTGTCCGCGCGGCCAATACCGTGTAGACGGTCGCGGCAAGGGAAAACACATCACTTCTGACGTCAGGATGCGGATTGTCGTCAAACATCTCCGCGGGGGACCAGGGAATTGACATTCCGACGGCATCGGAGTCTCTACCCTGGCCATCCTCAAACGCTGACGAAATCCCAAAATCGGTGAGTGCTGGCCAACCGTAGTCGGTGCTGAGCACGTTGGCCGGTTTGATGTCACGATGCAAGATGCCGGCCGCATGCGCAGTCGCAACCGCAGAAGACAGTCTGATGCCGGTGCGGAGTGTGTCGGCAACGCTGAGGGGCCCGTTCCGATACTGCTGCGCAAGTGTTGGCCCCGAGATGTACTCCATCACAATGTACGGGCGCCCGTCCGTGGCCACGTCCGCCGTGTAAATGGTCACGATGTACGGGTGAGCCGACAGCTGTGCCATCAGGTTGGCCTCGGCGATAAACGCCTGCCTCCCCGATTCGGACAGTCCGTCAGCGGTCAGCACCTTGACCGCAACCTCCCGACGAGGAAGCTCCTGCTGATACAGGTACACATCGCTAAAGCCACCGGAACCAAGGAGCCGAATAAAGCTGTGCCCCGGGATCTCTGGCGGCGTTGACACCGACCGTCTCGGCATCACTCGACCTCAACTCTGAGCTCAACTCCGCCCAGGTCAATAGTGCTTCCGGCCATGATCGGCGTGGCTTCACCGGCACGCAGACTCAGCGCCGGTTTATCTCCGGCCAACACTCGCGTTCCGTTACTTGAGTGCAGATCAGTCACGACAACGGTGCCTCCCTCAACGGAGATCCGAATGTGACTCCGAGAAATGTCGTCACCGTTAACGGTGACCAGTTGAGGGAGCGCTCCCTCCGCCGAAGGAGGCGCACTCGGCGCTCGCCCAATGATGACCGATGCATCAATTGCGCGACGGGTTCCGCCGGGAAGAACAAGCGCGTAT
>JBQELM010000144.1:0-5907 GCA_052103915.1 Mycetocola sp.
ACTCCGTTGACGCCGTGAAGGAGGGGTTCTTGGTACGACGCATGTACTCCTGGAAGCGCTCCGACTGGTCCCGATACCACTCCTGCTGCGCCTCGTGCAGCTGGGCGGCCGGGAGCGCAAGCTTGTCAGGATGCCGACGCGCAATAGCCTGAGCAACACGCCCGGCAGCGATCGCGTCAGCTCCCGCATCGTGGGCGTCCTTCAGATCAACGCCGTAAATGCCCGCTGCCGCCTCAAGCGTGCGCTTTCCCTTCCGGTAACGGTCAAGCTGCTTATCAATGACCAGCGGGTCAATCACCGGGTGCGCGGCCAGAGGAGCAACACCGTACCGCTCGGCCTCCGCCGCCAGCAGACTGAAATCAAAGGGTGCGTTGTAGGCAACAACTGCGATCCCTCGGCTGAACAGATCACGCAGTGCCTCAACAATTTCAAAAACAACAGCGGCTGCCGGCCGGCCCTCTGCCCTGGCTCGCTCTGTGCTGATTCCGTGAACCGCACTGGCCTGCTCGGGAATCTCAACGCCGGGATCCGCAAGCCAGCTGCGCTGCTCAACGGGGTCACCGTTCGCGTCGAGCACTCCAACACAGGCGCTCACGATCCGCGAACTGACGACGTCAATGCCCGTCGTCTCAAGATCAAAAACTCCGAGCGGAGTTGCCCAGGCCGGAAGACTGTCGCTGTTGTTCACGGCCACCACTCTACGGCGGACCCCTGACGCTGTGCATCATCGGCGCGCCAGCCACGGTGAACCGACCCACGGGTCGACGCCGACGCCGCACCGGCCATACCCGACCAGGGCTGTGATCAGGTCACGGTCCCGTACTATCGGTACGTGAGTTCAGCCAAACCCCAGGCCCCTGTCCGCCGCATGTGGACGGTCGGTGGTGTCGCCAGGCCCAGCTGGCACTACGGAAACCCCAACGGTCCAACGCTGATTGTTGTTCATGGTTTTCGTGGCGACCATCACGGCCTTGAACTGATCGCGCAGAATCTGCCCACCCACCACGTCATCGTTCCCGACCTTCCCGGTTTTGGAGAGGCAGCTCCGCTCCACACGGAGCACACGATCACGGCGTACGCTGCCTGGCTGCGCGAGTTCGTGACGGTTGTTGACCCCACGGGCACGGCTGACGTTCTTGGCCATTCCTTCGGCTCAATCGTTGTCTCCGCCGCTATCGCGGATGGCCTTCGTCCGAGGAGATGCATTCTCGTCAACCCGATTGCGTCGCCGGCGCTGTCAGGGCCTCGATCCGTTCTCACCAAACTTGCGATCGCCTACTATCAGCTTGCCGCCGCCCTGCCGGAGCGGTTGGGACACGGCGTTCTCAGCAATCCGCTGATTGTGCGCGTGATGAGCGAAGTCATGGCCAAAACAAAAGACAGGGACCTTCGTCGCTGGATTCACGGTCAGCACGCGGCATACTTCAGTGCCTTCGCCAATAGGGACGTTGTCCTTGAAGCATTCACCGCAAGCGTGTCGCACACCTGCCTGGAATACGCGACCGCGTTCCACAGCCCAACGCTCCTGATCGCGGCGGAACGCGACGACATCTCAACGATCGCCGACCAGCGTATCCTCCAGCGAACAATCGCGGACTCTCGGCTGGAGATCATTCCCGCTGTTGGGCATCTTGTGCACTACGAGGCACCCCAACGAGCAGCAGATCTCATCAGCGACTTCCTTGCCACAGCGGACACCGCCGACGGGGGCCTGCACGGGGACGCACCCTGACAAACCCCATCACCCCGGGTCGAACACCCTCAGACCGGTGTCACGGTCCAGACCGGTGTCTTGGTCCAGAACCGGTGTCACTACGCAGAGGCAGAGGAACGGAGGACTAGGCCGAGGTCCCACTCACCCAGGCGGCATCAGAACGTTCTGACTCCGGCCACGGTGTCCCGGCAACACTGAGCAGCTGGGGACCGCGGTGGTCCCAGAGGATCTCGTATGCCGACCCGTTGGGGATCAACTGCCCGTCCCACACCGACTCGTCTCGGCTCAGGTGGCGAAGAACCGAACCAATAAGGCCGCCGTGCGTGACGGCGAGAACACGGTGATCGGGATCAGCGGTGGCCAGCGACTCAAGCGCGCCAAGCGCACGCTCAACAACATCCTGGCGGCTCTCCAGACCGGGGACCTGCTCGTCCGCCTCAAACCGACGACGACGCTCCTCGATGGTGAGCCCCTCAAGTTCTCCGTGGGCACGCTCCTGAAGCCCGGCAACGGGGGAGGGCGGCGTCAGACCAAGCTCACTCGCGATGATGCGCGCCGTCTCGTCCGCACGGGACAAACCGCTTGACACGATTCCGAACCACTCACGCTCCGGAAGCGCAGCCGCGGCCTGGGCTGCCTGGGCACGCCCGGTGTCGTTGAGCGGAATATCGGTCTGGCCCTGGATACGCCCCTGGCGGTTCCATTCGGTCTCGCCGTGCCTAATCAGGGTGAAGATCGTCATCTGCTATCCGTTTCGCTTACCCCCGCGGCGGGGACGTAGCCAGTAGTGGTGTCAACGCCGCAAGAGTCTGAGCAACGCCACCCTCAATCCTAACGTCGGCCTTTGCATCGCCCTTCGTTGCCCCACGGTTAATGATCACGATGGGCATTCGCCGCCGCCGGGCGCGATCAAGCAGTCGGACGGCGGAATTCACGGCAAGCGAACTGCCCGCAATGATCAGAGCATCCGAGGCCTGAACGATGTCCTGCGCGAGGGCAAAACGATCAACAGGAACGAACTCACCAAAAAACACGACGTCTGGCTTGAGAATCCCACCGCAGACCGTGCACGCAGGGATCACAACGTCAGACACATCATCAACGTCCGCATCACCGTCGGGGTGGAGACGAACGGCATCAGCTCGGAGCCGCGGGTTGGCCGCGTCCAAACGATCGGCGATGTCGGACCGGGCAAACATCTGGCCACACTCGGTACAGACAACCTGGGACATTGTTCCGTGAAGTTCAACGAGTCGCCGCGTGCCGGCCTCCGCGTGAAGTCCATCAACGTTCTGCGTCACAACCCCACTGACCACACCGGCTTCTTCCCAGTCGGCGAGAATCCGATGGGCGAGATTGGGGGAGGCGGATGTGAACAGTCGCCAACCGAGGTGGCTCCCTGCCCAGTAGCGCTGCCTCGCCTGCACAGACGACATGAACTGCTGATAGGTCATGGGGTTCCGGGGTTCAGCGCCCTCACCTCTGTAATCGGGGATTCCGGAGTCTGTACTGACGCCGGCACCGGTGATCACTGCAATCCGTCGTCCCACAAGCAACTCGGCCGCGCGTTCAATTGTGAGGTCATCGCTCAATACCGCTGATCCCTGGCCCATATGTCCTCCCGGTGGTGCTGTCCTGATCCTAAACCCGCCCGGTTTCGGTTTTGTTTCCGGGCCTGGGAGACTGAAGCGTCCGATCCGGCAGGAGACCCATTCCGTGAACATCATTCCCGTCACCGAGGCGCCAGCAGAGGCGCTGCGCGATTACACGTCACTGACCGACGTTGCGCTCAGGAAAACCCTTGAACCGGCGGGCGGCCTGTACATTGCCGAATCAACGAAGGTCATCGAACGCGCCATCCGGGCCGGACACCGGCCACGCTCCGTTCTGGCGAGGGAAAGCTGGTTGCACCAACTGGGCGACATCATCACCGCCTTCCCCGACACTCCGGTCTACGTGGGTGACGACGACTTTCTTGAATCGCTGACAGGTTTTCACCTGCACCGCGGGGCTCTCGCTGCGATGCACAGGCCGGAACTGCCGGACCCGGCAGCGTTGCTTGCCGATGCCACCCGAGTTGTTGTTATTGAGGATGTTGTTGACCACACCAACGTTGGGGCAATCTTCCGGGCTGCGGCCGGGATCGGCGCCGACGCGGTTCTTGTGAGCCCCCGGTGTGCGGATCCGCTCTACAGGCGCAGCGTCAGGGTGAGCATGGGCACGGTGCTTCAGGTGCCGTGGACCCGAATTCCCGAGTGGGACACCGCAACGGACATCCTGCACGGCGCCGGCTTTCACATCATGGCTCTCGCGCTGGACGAGCGGGCCGTGTCGCTTGACGAGGCCTCCGAGAACCCTCCGGAGCGGCTTGCCCTTGTCCTTGGTTCCGAAGGTGACGGGCTCAGCAGACGCGCGCTGGCCGCCGCCGATAGCACCGTCATGATCCCTATGCTGCACGGCGTTGATTCGCTCAACGTCGCGTCCGCCAGTGCCGTCGCGCTGTGGGCTCTGAGACCACAGCGCACTGGCGATTACGCTTAGACCGTGAGTCCCTCCTCTTCGTCACGCCGTCAGCGTTCCGTCCGTCGAACGATCAGCGCGATCGCCGGTGCGATCGCCACCGTGGTTGTCCTCGGCGGTGCGGGCTTTTACGGCTACAGCACCCTGACGGCTCCGCTTCCTGCCGCGGCGGCAACGGTTGACCTCCCGGCGACGGCAACCGCGGCGGCCGCCACCCTGCCCGACACCGTCTGGCCCGACGGTGGCGCGGGCGCGATTAGTACGCTGTCCCGATCAGAGCCACTGTCCGAGTTTGGAGGCGAGGACCCGCGCCCTATCGCCAGCATCACCAAGGCGATCACTGCCCTTGTCATTCTGGACAAGCACCCGCTCAAGCCGGGAGAGGACGGACCCTCCATCAGCATCACCCAGGCGGATGCGGACCTGTTCTGGCAGGTTCTCCGGGATGACGGCACCTCGGCGCCGGTCTATCCGGGAACGTCGTTAACCCAGCGGCAGATTCTTGAGGCGATCATGTTGCCATCGGCCAACAACTACGCCATCTCACTTGCCCGCTGGGCGTTTGGCTCAGACGAGGCATTTCTCGCCGCAACCGACGACTGGCTCACCGCCAATGGCATGGACAACACAACTGTCACTGACGCAAGCGGGCTTGATGAGGGGAGCGTCTCCACACCACGCGATCTGCTGACCCTTGCCGGGCTTGTTTTGCTCAATCCGGTGTTGTCCGAGATCGCCGGAGAAAAGACAGCCGAGCTGCCCATGATCGGGACGCTGTCCAACTCCAACGATCTGCTGGGAACCTCGGGGGTCATCGGACTCAAAACCGGAACCTCCCGTGCCGCTGGCGCCGGTCTGCTCTTTGCCGCTGAGGTGTCCGTTGACGGCCGAGACGTCACCCTCGTTGGCGCTGTCCTTGGCCAGGACACCCCGGCAGATCGCAGCTCAGCCGTTGTTGAGGCCATTGAGTCAACCACAGGCTCGCTCCACGCCGAGACCCTGATCACTGCGGGGACCGCCATCGGCGAGTACCGGAGCGACTGGGGCGATAGGGCCAGCCTGTACCTCACCGATGATCTGGTTGAGGTTCTCTGGCGTGACGAGGAGCCAACTCTCACCGTTGAGGCTGACCCGGTTGCCACCGCGAGCAGTGGCACGATTGTTGGCACCCTGGTCAGCTCGGTCCCCGGTCACCGAACCGAGGTCCCTGTTGGCGTCCGTGGTGGGCTGAACGAGCCCTCACCCTGGTGGCGACTGGCTAACCCTCAATTTGGGTCATGACTCGTCAACGCTAAAGCCAGATGCTGTGGGGCGCTTAGCCGTGATGTGATCGCCGGAGGACTGGTGCCTGATCCGACGGATCACCCACGGAACCAGATACTCTCTGGCCCAGCTCAGATCGTCTGCCCTAGCCTGCCGCCAGCTTGCCGCCGGTAGCGACTCTGGTTCTAGTGGGCGGAGGGTGTGCGGAACATTCAGCGCATCAAGCACAAGCATGGCGACCGTGTGGTGACCAAGTGGATTGAGATGCAACCGGTCCACTGACCAGTAGCGCGGATCCTGCAACTGTCGCGCGCCCCACTGGTCAACAACCACACAGTCGTACTTGTGGGCTATCGCCCTGACGTTCTCGTTGTAGATTGCGACCTTCCCGCGAATTGCCCTAAACACGG
>JBQELM010000145.1:0-5894 GCA_052103915.1 Mycetocola sp.
GCTTGGCTGAATAAACTGGGTGGGGGCCAACCGTTTTATGTCCTTTTGGCCCACACCCTTTTGGTTGTGTCTGTGGTGTCGTGAATTCCTGTCACACCCCGGTGATAACGCCCGCGGGCCGCCGTTGATTGATGGGGTTAGAGCGGGTCTGGCGTGTTCTTGTCCCGGTCGGGGAGGTTGCTCTCCAACGCCGCGACATCGTTGAGCAGCTTCTCCGGACTCTCACTGTCGGTGTGTGGAGTGATGGCCTCGGTTGGAACTGCGTGAGTCGAGTCTGCAACAGCCGTGGCGGCGGTTGACGTGGTGTCGACCGTCTGCTCGGCGATGGTCTCGGTCGCAGCCTGTCCCTGTGGGAGAGGGGTTGTTGGCGGTGCAGGCTCCGCGTTCACCGGTGTCGTGGTGGACTGCGGCGCCCACGCTGATGGTTCGGGCGTCTCCGTCGCGGGCGTTACCGTGCCGCTCGGCGAGCCCTGCACAGGTGATGCGGCGGTCGGCGTCTCAACGGGGAAGACGCTCGCTCCCGTGGGCGCGGTGCCGGTCCGGTCAAACTGCCAGCGCTCAAGATCGTCCTCAAAGATGCGCTTGGCCCTGCCCGGTTTTGCCTGCCATTCAAGGAGGCGATCGCGGAACTCGTGAACAACGGGCCCCAGGTCGGAGCCGTACGTTGATGAGTTGCGCTTCAGCTCGGCGAGCTGGTGAGCGGACCAGTCGGCGGCGAGCTGGGCGCCCTTCACCGGGAGGAGCCGCACGTGGATGTCGGCCTGACCGACGGCGCGGTCGACGAGAACCTGCTCCGAAATGGTAAGCGAGTTCCACACGGCGGCTTCAGTTGATGCATCAATCAGCGTGGCAATCGCGGAGGCGCGTTCTTCACGCTCGCGTTGGCCGATCAGCTTCTTGACGGCCCGTCGTGTCAGCGCCGTGGCAAGTAGAGATGCAACAACGACTGAGATAAACAGAACCGCGCCCGTAAAAAGCACGGGTCGGGCCTCGGGGGACACAAACCAGGTTACGAAAGAATTCCACCACTCCATGTCGCGAATGCTACCCGGGGGACTGCCCGGGGCAGTTCAGGCGCTCCGCCGTGTCGGGAATGGTCTCTGTGTGGACTAGGACGCGCGAAGGCAATCTACGGCGTCACTCAGACGCGTGAAATCGCCGAGTTCTCTGAAACCGCGCTGCGCGGGAACAAAGCGCTTGGCAACATAGCCGGTGCCAGCGGTGCCGGCGGTGCCGGTGGTTCCGCCCTGCGCGGGGGAGCTGATCAGCTGAACATGACCGATGACGATGCCTGCTTGATTGAGAACGCGGGACAATTCATCGTTGACGGGGACAAGCGTCAGGTCGCGGTGTCGTGTTGCGAGTGATTCCATTTCTGCTCCTTACGTTGTTTACCGTCAGTAGTCGCAGAGTAGATGCCACCACCGACACCGGTGGAATAGCCTCTAATTCAGGGCTGTTGAAGTGAGTGCAGTCGATGAACGAGAGGTGTTGTCGTGGAGTCATTTGTTCTTGCCGGAGGTTGTTTCTGGTGTCTTGATGCTGTTTATCGGTCGCTCAACGGTGTGAGTGATGTGGTGTCCGGCTACATCGGTGGGACCACGGAGCACCCGAACTACGAGCAGGTGTGCACGGGAACCACCGGTCATGCCGAGGCTGTGCGGGTGGTTTTTGATCCGGACGTCATCCCGGCGGATGTGATTCTTGATGCGTTTTTCACCCTGCACGATCCTCGCCAGTTGAATCGGCAGGGTAACGATGTCGGGACGCAGTACCGCAGTGCGATGTTCCCGGATGGTGATGCGCAAGCCGAACTGTTTACCGCCGCACGTGAACGGGCAGAAGATGTCTGGGGCGGCGGGGTCGTGACAACTCTTGAAGGGCCAGCGGAGTTCTACGAGGCAGAGGAATACCACCAGGACTTCTTCGCCAAGAATCCCGGACAGGGATACTGCATGGTTGTGGCCTTGCCCAAGGTGGCTAAGGTTCGTCAGCGGTTCCAGGCGTACGCCAAAGCCTGACATCGAGACAGGGCGCCCTCCACAGGGGCGTGAGTCCTCACTTGTGCACGGTGCGGAGAAGGGAAACTTCTCCGCACCGTGCATTTGTCATTGTTGCTTCACCGCGACGGGCGGGTGGACGCAGAAAGGCGGGCAGCATCATGGACGAACGAATCACAGCGACCGGAATTGTGGCGACGGAGCCGCGACATGTCGTCACTCAGGAAGGGCTCGCGATTACAACATTTAGGTTGGCAGCTCAGCAGCGGCGCTTTGATCGAGAACAGGAGCGTTGGATCTCAGGCGAAACACACTGGTACTCGGTTTCGGCTTTTCGCCGGTTGGCATTGAATTGCTCAACCAGCCTCGCGAAGGGAGACAGAATCGTGGTCGCGGGGCGTTTGAGATTTCGGCAGTGGCAGAGCGAATCCGGTGGCGGAACCAACGCCGAGATTGACGCTGCGGCGATTGGCCACGATCTGTCATGGGGTACCAGCCGGTTCAGCCGAGTGCTTGCGGCACCGGGGGGAGCGGAACCCGCGGTGATAACTGACGGAACGCCAGCGTCGTGCCCAGGAGATAGTGCTCAACGTGATGGAGGGAGCGCTCTAGACTGGACAGCATGACTTTAGCTTCGCTTCGAACTCGTCGATGGATCGTGACGGTTGCCGGAGCAGCGGTGGTGACGGTGGCGATGGCGGGTTGCTCGCTGTTTGGGATGGGCGGGAGCACTCCAACACCGACGCCCACTCCTGCGACAGATGAAGCGCCAGCTGAGCTTCTTCCTGAGGGAAGCGCAGAAGACAATAAGCCCTACTTCGACCGGGTGAATGGCGAGACTGCTGCAGCAGAGACGGCGGACGGGCGCCACTTCATTGACGGCTTGATCGATGCCGGGTTTGAACGAGACGACATGTCCGTGACATCGGACACAACAAGTATTGGCCTCGACGCAGATGCAATTGAGTTTGCAGTGCGTTGGGGGGATCAGTGCCTCATCGGTCAGTTCGGTGAGTCCATGGGCTATAGCTCAACCGTGACACAAACGCTGGCAGGTGACCGTTGCCTTATCGGTAGCACCCGCCCCATAGACTGGGAATGATATGGCCGAGTACATCTATTCAATGGTCCGCGCGCGCAAGGCCGTGGGCGACAAAGTAATCCTTGACGACGTCACTATGGCGTTCCTCCCCGGCGCAAAAATCGGTGTGGTGGGACCCAACGGTGCGGGTAAGTCAACAATCCTGAAGATCATGGCGGGGTTGGATACCCCGAGCAACGGTGAAGCCAAGCTGACACCGGGATTCACCGTCGGTATCCTCATGCAGGAGCCGGAGCTTGACGAGGACAAGACTGTCCTTGAGAACGTGCAGCAGGGTGTTGGCGAGATCAAGTCAAAGATTGATCGTTTTAACCAGATTTCTGCGCTGCTCGCTGAACCCGATGCTGACTTCGATGCACTGCTGGCTGAGATGGGTACGCTGCAGGAAGAGATTGATGCGGCTGACGCATGGGATCTTGATTCCCAGCTTGAGCAGGCGATGGATGCGCTGCGGTGCCCGCCAAGTGATGCTCAGATCTCCAACCTGTCCGGTGGTGAAAAGCGCCGTGTGGCGCTGTGCAAGCTCCTTCTGCAGAAGCCTGACCTGCTTCTCCTTGACGAGCCGACAAACCACCTTGATGCCGAGAGCGTGCTGTGGCTCGAGCAGCACCTCTCCAAGTACCCCGGTGCCGTGATGGCCGTGACACACGACCGTTACTTCCTCGACCACGTGGCCGGATGGATCTGTGAGGTTGACCGTGGTCGCCTCTACGCGTACGAGGGAAACTACTCGGTCTACCTGGAGAAGAAGGCAGAGCGGCTTGAAGTCCAGGGCAAGAAGGACGCCAAGCTCGCGAAGCGTCTGACAGAGGAGCTCGCCTGGGTTCGGAGTAACACCAAGGGTCGTCAAGCGAAGTCAAAGGCCCGTCTTGCGCGATATGAAGAAATGGCGGCTGAGGCTGAGCGGACGAAGAAGCTTGATTTCGAAGAGATTGTGATCCCTGCGGGACCTCGACTGGGTCAGCAGGTTATTGAAGTCAAGAATCTGAACAAGGGCTTCGACGGTCGAACGCTTATCGATGGTCTTTCATTCACCCTGCCGCGTAACGGCATCGTTGGAATTATCGGGCCAAACGGTGTGGGTAAGTCAACGCTGTTTAAGACCATTGTTGGTCTTGAGCCGGTTGACGGTGGTGAAATCAAGATCGGTGAAACCGTTCAGATTTCCTATGTTGACCAGAGCCGTGCCGGTATTGATCCCAACAAGACGCTGTGGGAAGTGGTGTCTGATGGCCTGGATTACATTCAGGTCGGCAAGACTGAGATTCCGTCGCGCGCGTACGTCTCGACGTTCGGTTTTAAGGGGCCTGACCAGCAGAAGAAGGCAGGGGTTCTTTCCGGTGGAGAGCGCAACCGCTTGAACCTGGCGCTGACGCTCAAGCAGGGCGGCAATCTGCTGCTTCTCGACGAGCCCACAAACGACCTTGACGTTGAAACACTGTCCAGCCTTGAGAACGCACTCCTTGAGTTCCCCGGTTGCGCTGTTGTGATCACCCACGACCGGTGGTTCCTCGACAGGATTGCGACGCACATCCTGGCGTACGAAGGAACAGACGAGAACCCATCAAACTGGCACTGGTTCGAGGGTAACTTCGAGGCCTACGAAGAGAACAAGATTGAGCGTCTTGGTCCGGAGGCGGCAAAGCCGAGCCGGTCAAGTTACCGCAAGCTCACTCGCGACTAGTCGTGCGTCTGCAGCTTCTTGTTCCACTCCGGTGGGGCGATCTTGATGCGTTTAATCATGTGAACAACGTGTCATTGCTGAAGATTCTTGAAGAGGCTCGCGTGCGTGCGCTCTGGGCTCCGATCACAGCGGGAGAGGCGGTCCCGCCGACCGCTGTGATCGGCCCAGAGCGATCTGCGAGAGCTGACGGGGGTCGGGATGCCACGTTAACCCTGATTGCGCGACAAGAGATCGAGTATCTTGCACCGATCGAGTACCGGCGTGATCCGATCTGCATCTCCATGTGGTTCGGCTCGCTCGGCGGTGCAAGTTTTGACCTGTGTTACGAGGTGACGGACGCTCGGCGCGCGGACGATGCCGATCACTCTGAACGCAGAGGCGACGGCGGTGTCAGCGTCACCCGCGACGAGGATGCTCCCGCACCGACTGTTTACGCCCGTGCGTCAGCGTCCGTTGTGCTTGTGGACGCGGCGAGCATGCGTCCCCGCCGGATCAGTGCAGAAGAACGAGAGGCCTGGTCGCCGTACCTGGAAGAGCCAATCGCGTTCCGCCGACGTTGAACCTGGGGCTAGGCCCAGGCCCAGGTCTGCGGATCACCCGAACTGGTTGATCTCACGGGGTCTGCGGATCATCAGAACTGGCTGATCTCCCCGACACTGTTGACCCGCCATGGCGGCTACTGAATCGCGCAACGGGCGCGGGGAAACGCGGCGGGCTAGGACTGCGGGGCTTCCGGTCGGAGCTCAGGGATTCGCACCATGCCCTCTTGAGCGACACTAGCGACCAGATGGCCGGCACGATCGTAGATCCGGCCGTGGGTGAGTCCACGACCACCGTGCGCATTCGTGGACTCTTGAACGTACAGGAGCCACTCGTCCACCCGGGCGTCACGGTGCCACCACATGGCGTGATCAAGGCTGGCCACGCGGATATCCGGGGTCGCCCAGCTCACACCATGCCCCCTCATGACCGGCTCAAGCATGGTGTAGTCGCTGACGTAAGCCAAAGCGGCGCGGTGCAGGGCCGGATCGTCAGGGAGTGGGGCTGTGCTCTTCAGCCACACCGCTTGGTGTGGCGTGGCATCGTCAACGGTGAGGTAGATGCTTTC
>JBQELM010000146.1:0-5863 GCA_052103915.1 Mycetocola sp.
GGGTCACACCCGGAGCGCTCCGATCACGGTCACCGTGCGCTGAGAGCACCGGCAGCACTGAGGGGGTGGAGCTCGCAGCTCCACCCCCTCAGCCGTGCACCCGTGCTCGGGCTCGCGCCCGAGTGCTTTCGTGCCGGTGCAGGTGCCAGTGTTCGCGCTCGCGTGGTCTCGCGCCCGCGTGGTCTCGCGCCCGCGTGGTCTCGCGCCCGCGTGGTCTCGCGCCCGCGGACCTAGCGCGTGCGTGGCGGAGCGGTTGAGCCCCGCACATTGAGGCTCGGGCTCAGCACCACACGGTGCACCGGTCGGGTGGGGTCCTCCAGACGACGCACCAACAGCTCAACTGCCGCGGCCCCCACATCGGCACGAGGAGGGCTCACCGCGGTCAAGGCCGGGGTGAACAGCTCGGCGACCTCGTCGTCGTAGGCAACAACAGACAGGTCGTCCGGGACCCTGATCCCCCTATTGAGGGCAAGGTCAACAAAGGCCATGGCCTCCGGATCCGAGTGCACCACAAGAGCGGTCACACCGGTCTCGACCGCCGTATCAAGTGTCTGCTCGATCACGGCGGAGAACTCGGCGCTGGAGCGCGGCGGCAGCACCGATTCAAAGTGGTCGGCGGGGGTGAGGCCAAGCTCAGCGCAGGCCGACTCCCACCCCGCTCTGATCTTGCGTGAGGTGGGGGAGTCGCGGGAGATGATCAGACCCACCCGGCGGTGACCAAGCCTCGCCAGGTGTCTGGCGGCCAGGACGGCACCGAGGGCATGGTCGGTCGTGACGGATTCGACCGGGGCGCCATCGGGGGCTCGCACAGCCTCACGCTCCACCAGCACGCTGGGAACATCGGCGTCGGCCAGCCACTGCACCACGTCCTGCGCGTGCGGGGTGTCGGTGTTGGGCGCAACGATCAGCCCGCGCACCGTTGAGTCACTGATGAGGCGTTCAAGCACGGGGCGCTCGTCCTGAACCTCGTAGGAGGCCCCGCGCAGCAAGACATCAAAACCGTTCCGCATGGCCGCGCTCTCCGCTCCACGCAGCACGCCTGGCCAGTAGTAGTTGAGCGACGGCACAAGGACGGCAATGGTGCCGCGCTGGGTCTGTGGTTCGGGGGCTGGTCCCGCCGGTTCGCTGTCGCGTGGTGGGGCAACGGCTCCACCGTGCACCCGGACCAGGAGCCCCTCACCCTCCAGCTGGGCCAGGTCGCGACGGAGCGTGACCGGTGCGGCACCCAGCTCGTCAAGCAGTTGGGAGACCCGGACGGAGCCGTCACGCTCAAGCGCGGCAAGAATGTGCGCGCGACGTTCCGGCGCGAGGGGCAGCTGGTCGTTCATGGTGCGTTCTCCTCTGTGCTGCTGTCCTGCTCCACGACAACGCGGATGTGGGTCTGACCGGCCAGGGTGAGGGCGAGCCGGTGAATGTGTGTGCCCCAGACGTCGCTGAGCATTGGGTCGGTGAGATCTTTGCGCTCCAGGCTGGCCGGGACCACCGGGTCCCAGCGCAGATGCAGCGGACGTGCCCCGTTGAGCGGGGTGATGTGCGCGGCCCCGTTGCCGAGCGTGATGTCTCCAGCGATGATCAGGTGCACGCTGGTTCCCACTGCTGCACTGGTGTTGTCCCCCGTTGTCCACTGATCCTCGATCACAATCCGCTCGGTGCTGCGGTCGATGACGGCGGTCCGCACCCACGAGGCGGTGTTCGAGTCACGATACACGTCAGCCAGGTCAAGGCTCAGCCCCGTTGTGGGGCCGTCCGTGACACGGCTCACGGCGGTCGCCGACCGGTCCGATCCCTGCGGCTGCTCCTGCCCCGACAGGACGGGAACGTTGTGCCACCCGCTCTGCATCGGCCAGGCCGAGTATCGGTCGGGCCCGAAGGTCGCGGCCGTGTAGGTGGGACGACCAACATCAATGAGCGCCGGAACACCGTCGGAGGCAACCACAAAGGAGCCAACGTCGTTGTGATTGTGGTGTTCGGCGTTGTGTCCGCCCTTGATCGCCAGGGTCAGGCCGCTGCTGGTTCCCGCGGTCTGGCGCGCAAGAAGGACCTGTGTTGATTCAAACCAGACGGTGCCGGGCAGGGGGGACGCGGCCGGAGTGGCCGTCACCCAGGCTGGATCGCTGAGGCCACGGAGCAGGCGGGGGAGCCCCTCATCCTCCGTGGCGGCGGGGGTGCCGGGGAGGCGGTGGGCGCGGGCGTGGGCCGCGGCGTCATCGTCACCTACCGCGAGAGCTGCGCGGTGCAGCGCGTGCCAGGGCTGAGCCGCGGGCGGCCTGGCCTGGCCGTCAGCCAGATTCAGGTACCACGGGCCGCCCAGGTGCATGCGGTGGGGGAACGCCACCGTCTCGCGGAGCGCGGGAATTTCGGCAATGCTGAGCCGCCCGCCAAGTGCGTGGTTCAGAACGTCAACCGCTTCAAGCGCGCGGCAGGCACCGTTCCACCAGTAGGCGTAGCCCTCGTCGATGGCGCCGTCATCCGGCAGCGACACGAGGTAGCGGTCAAGGCCCTCAACGACCAGATCAACCACGTGAGTGCGCAGCTCGGTGTCCTCCGGCCTGTCGAGGAGGCGAAGGGCTGCCAGCAGGACGTTGCCGTGGATCCACGGGTTCCAGTTGTGAACGTCGCCGTCCAGCCCAATCCAGTGCCAGTCACGGCGGGTTGTGAAGGGGGTGACGATCCGTTCCCGGACCTCGCGGCGAATGCGAGCCCTGGTGCCGGGGTAGTGCTGCTCCAATTGCGCACCGATGACGTGGTCGATGACGGCGAGCTGACCGGCGACCTCCCCCGCACCCAGGTCGAGGAACGGCTGGTCGACGTCGGCGAGGACGGCTCCACTGGTGCTGAACGCATCGTCGTGTGCTGGCCAGCACCAGGAGCTCTGCTCGCAGAGCTGAATAACACCGTCAAGGACGGCGGCGAGCTGCTCGGGCTGGCCAGTGTGCAGGGCTGCGATGACAGCCCGGCTCAGGCGTCGCTGTCGGGCAAAAACGCGCTGTTCCCAGTCGTCTCTATTGCCGTCGCTGTGCACGCGGGCCGCCAGCGACGCCAGGGGTTGCGGCCACGGGGTGCTGGCCTCGGCCAGGGCCGTGCGCGTCAGGGCGTCAACGGCAATCGGGTCTGCCGACCCTCCCGGTCCCCAGATTTCGTCGCCGATGGGGAGGGGGAGTGCTGTGGCAGCGGGGGCGAGCCCCGCCTCCAGAATGATCGGGACGGATGCGCGCGGATCACGAGCCGCAAGCTGGGCCCTGAGCGGCCCAAAAAACCGGTCAGCCGTGGCTGTGGGCGACGCGGTGTCAGAGAAGCTGTGCGACATAAAGCGATCATAAACGATCACAAAGAATCTAATCAAGGTCTTGTTATGAGCGATCGTGATTGCTAATGTCCCATCAAGCCCTTCGAATGGGGCCTCTGATCAAGGGAGATCTGTGAACGTCAGCCCGCACACCGCGCCCGGATGGAGCCGCGAGCAGTGGACCGCCGCCGCTGACCGCCTGCTGGCCGCCGCCCGCGAGTGGGTCTCACCCAGCGGTGCACGGATCACTCCCCCCGGTGCAGAGGGCGGATACGGACACGACGTGGACGGGCTGGAAGGGTTTGCCAGGACGCTGCTCCTGGTCGGCTTCCGACTGGCCGGCGAACCGGTCAATGCCCCGCACGCCCCCGAGCTGGACGACCTCGCAGAATTCTACCGACGGGGAATCGCCGCCGGTGTCGACCCGAGCAACCCGGACCGCTGGGTCCGGATGGACGAGCACGCCCAGGCCAAAGTAGAGGCGGCCTCCATCGCCGTTGCCCTCGACATGACCAGGTCATGGATCTGGGACAGGCTCGACGCCGCAACCCGGCAGCGTGTCATCGACTACCTCGCCCCGGTCGTGGGAGACACCACCTATCCGCAGACCAACTGGCTGTGGTTCCGAGTGGTTGTTGAGACCTTCCTTCGCTCGGTTGGCGGACCGTGGTCCGCGACAGACATCTCCGACGACCTGGCCCTGCACGACGAGCTCACCCGCGCCGACGGGTGGATCTCCGACGGTTATGAGCGCTCCTACGACCACTACGTTGGCTGGGCACTGCACGTGTACCCCGTCCTCTGGTCACGCATGCAGGGGGCGGGCGATCTGGGCGAGGGACGCATCACCGCCGACGTGGCCGCCCTTGACCGCTACCTGCAAGACGCCGTTCACCTGGTCGGTGCCGACGGCGCTCCGCTCATGCAAGGCCGCAGTCTGATCTACCGTTTTGCCGCCGCCGCACCGTTCTGGATCGGTGTGGTCGCCGAGGTGCCCTCGCAGAGTCCCGGGCGGCTGCGTTCCATCGCCGAGCGCATCGTTCACCACTTTGAGCGGCACAACGCCCCGGACCAGAACGACCAGCTCACCCTGGGCTGGCACCACGAGTGGACACCGCTTGCGCAGTCCTACTCCGGTCCCGGATCGCCGTACTGGGCGGTCAAGGGGTTCCTTGGTCTGATGCTGCCAGCCGATCACCCGGTGTGGACCGCCGACGCGGAGAAGCTACCGGTTGAGCTGGGCGATCGGATCCGAGTGGTCAGGCCAGCGGGCTGGGTCATCTCCACAACCGCCGATGACGGCATCGCCCGCATCGCCAACCACGGCACGGACCACGCACTCGCCGGGGCACTCAGCGGTGATTCCCCTCTCTACGCCCGGATCGGCTACTCCACAGCAGCGGCACCACTCGCGGATGCCGCCGCCTGGGAGCAGCCCATCGAACAGTCCGTTGCCCTCGTCGACCGGGCAGGCCGGGCCACACACCGGACGGCCATGACGCTGTGCGACGTGCACATCGACGGTGAAACCGCTGAGGACAGCGCCGTCGGTACCGGCAACGGAACGAGCGTGGGCACCGGCCCGGTAACGGGTGTGGCAGCGTCCACCTGGGACGCGCACTGGATCACCCCGGATCCGAGCGCGCACCGGCACGGTTCCGGACTGGAGGGAACGGTGAAGATCGCCGGAACGCTGACCGTCGTATCGATCCTCCGTCGTGCCTGGGAACTGCGACTCAGCCGGGTTGACGCCCTGGCCGAACCCGGGACACCACTCCGCCTCCGGATCGGTGGGTGGGCGCTCGCGGGCCCCGGCGATGCCGTCACGGGCAGCGCCTCCGGGAGCAGAGCGATCCTGACAGCGGGGGAGCTGAGCAGCGTGATCGAGGCTGTTCCCGTGAACGGCACCATCTCACACGCTGACGCGGTCATCGTGCGTCGCCACGACGCCAGCATGCTCGGCCCCGACGCAGCGGTCCCCACTCTTGAACTCGTCGCCAACGCGGACGCCGGCTGGACCGCCACGCTCATCACCCTCAGTGGAACAGGCACACCACCACCGCCTGCCTCAGCTGTCACCGTCCAGATCAGCGGCACCGTCGCCGCCGTCACCTGGCCGGACGGCCTCACCAGCACCAGCACCCTCCAGACCCCCGAGCCCGCCCCCGCGGACCGGTCGCACCCCCAGCCCTGAGACGGGCAATCACATCCATTACAAAGGAGTAATACGAATGAAGCGCTCGCTCGCAGCAACGGTAGGCATCGTCGCCTCCGCTGCCCTCGTCCTGACCGGTTGCAGTGGCAGTTCATAACCCGCCGCAACCGAGGGACCCGTCACCCTCACCCTGTCCGGGTGGAGCCTCGACACCACCCCCGAATTCCAGGCCCTCGCCGACGCATTCACCGCGGAAAACCCCGACGTCACCGTTGAACTGGTCGGCTACGACCCGGTGGAGTACAACACCCTGCTGACCGCCGACCTGGCCGCCGGTTCCGGCCCGGACATCATCACGCAGAAGGAGGTCAAATACGTGTCCACCTTCCAGGAGGGCGGCCAGCTGCTTGACGTGACCGACG
>JBQELM010000147.1:0-5860 GCA_052103915.1 Mycetocola sp.
CGGTAGTGGTCGCGGGGGTCTTCCCCGACGGAGAGGTCTCCGTAGTAGAACAGGTCAATCCGCGGCACCGTGCACTCCTCGCCAGTCGAAACAGAATTAGTAATGGGTTGAACACATTATTTATGTCACGATGTGGGGGCACTCGGTTGCCGAGTGACGAACCGTTACGCTTGAACCCGAACGATCGGGCACGCGCGTCGGATCCGGCGCAAGCACAAGGAGACACCGCACGATGCCCCGCACCCCCACCGCCGAGCGAACCGACGCCGCCCTGCGATTCACCCGAGCACCGATGGCCGGAAGCGATGTCCCCTACGCGGCCCAGCTGGACCGCGTGTTTGTCAGCGCCCAGCTGTGCCTGGCACTCACCGCCACTACCTTCGCCTGGGGTACCCCCGTTGAACGCGATCGGCTCTCCAGCACCGAGCGCATCAACGAGTGGCTTGGCCTGATCGGCTGGCCGCCACTGGCCGGCACCCCCACCCCAGCCGACCGCGCCACGCTTGTTACTCTCCGGGCCGCCATTTTCCGCAGCGCTACGCGCAGCGCAGCCGGGGAGGAGATCCTGGCCGAGGACATCACCGTCATCAACACGGTTGCCGCCCTGCCCACACCCCGTCCCGCACTCAGCGCCGATGGCACCGCGCTGACGGCCGTTGACCTGACGCTTGAGCAGTTCTGCTCGGCTGTCGCCGCCGATGCCATCACACTCCTGGGCGGTCAGGACCGCGCCCGTATCACCCAGTGTGAGCGCAACCCCTGCACACACCTCTTTGTGGATCGGTCCCGCCGGGGCGACCGGCGCTGGTGCACAAGTACCGGGTGCGGAAACAGGGTGAGAGCCGCGGAGCACCGCCGACGGAACGACGGAGAACTCCCCACAAATCACACCACTTAATTCCTTCGGCGTTCCACTCGCGTTGAGCGAAACGCAGTGGCATGATCATCCCTCGTGAATGAGAAAACCCCCGAGGACAACTCCCCCTCAGACCAACCCACGGTCGCCTCAGGTGACCAGCACCCCCGCACCCGAACGGACCAAGCGCCGCCGCCGGTTTCCCGACCAGCGCCCGCCGTCTCCCGGCCGCACCGCCACCGCCGTGCCGCACTCCCCGCCCTGGTTCTTGGCGCCATCGGCGTTGTCTTTGGCGACATCGGAACCAGCCCGCTCTACGCCCTGCACACCGTGTTCAGCACACAGCACAACGCCGTCAGGGTTGACTCAACGGACGTCTACGGCGCCATCTCCATGGTCGCCTGGTGCCTGATCATCATTGTCACCATCGGCTACATCTCGCTCATCACCCGGGCAGACAACAACGGCGAGGGTGGCATCCTTGCCCTCGCCGCCCTCATCAAACGCTCGCTCGGGACCGGAACCCGTCGCGCGGGCGCGGCCATGATCCTCGCGATCATTGGCGCAGCGCTGTTCTACGGTGACTCCCTGATCACCCCGGCCATCTCCGTCCTGAGCGCGGCGGAGGGCCTTGAGGTGGTGAACCCTGACCTGGGGCGGTACATCGTGCCGGTGGCCGTTGTGGTTCTTGCCGCCCTGTTCCTCGCCCAACGCTGGGGAACCCACCGGATCGGTGCCGCCTTCGGCCCGATCATGGCGTGCTGGTTTGTGGTGCTTGCTGTGCTTGGTGTGCCGTGGATCGCCCAGAACCCGGCGATCATCGGCGCCCTTAACCCGGTGCACGCCATCGGTTTTGCCCTTGACCGACCGGTTGTTGCCTTTGTCGCGATGGGCGCCGTTGTTCTGGCCGTCACCGGGGCCGAGGCACTGTACGCGGACCTTGGCCACTTTGGCCGCCGGCCGATTGTGCTCGCCTGGCTCTCCCTGGCATTCCCCGCGCTACTGCTGAACTATCTGGGGCAAGGCGCCATGATCCTTGACGATCCGAGCACCGTCGCGAACCCGTTTTTCCACCTGGCACCGGGGTGGGCAACACTTCCGCTTGTCATTCTGGCCACCGCCGCGACCATCATCGCCTCACAGGCGGTGATCTCCGGCGCGTTCTCCGTCACCCGGCAGGCCACCAGGCTCAGCCTCCTCCCCCGGCTCAAGGTGGTGCAGACCTCGCGCGCACACGGCGGGCAGATCTATCTCCCCACGGTGAACGTGCTGCTCTTCATTGGCGTGCTGACGCTTGTGCTGGTGTTCGGCTCGTCCGAGCGCCTGGCCTCCGCCTACGGTCTGGCCGTCACGGGAACGCTGTTGCTTGAGCTCAGTCTTTTCCTACTGTTGGCGCGCAGCGTGTGGCACTGGCCGCTGTGGCGTGTCATCGGTCTGGCCGTTGTCATTGGTGGTCTGGAGGCCGTGCTTTTTGCCGCCAACGTCATCAAGATCGAATCAGGCGGCTGGCTCCCGCTTGTGATTGCCGCCGGAGCGGTGACCGTCATGCTCAGCTGGCGGCGCGGTTCACGCATCCTGTTTGGTCGGCGACGAGACATGGAGGGGCCACTGGACGACTTCACCCGGACGCTGACCGATCATCCGGTCACCCGCGTGCCTGGACTGGCCGTCTTCCCGCACGGCGACAGCACAACCGTGCCGCTTGCCCTCCGCTCCAATGTGAGCTTTAACCGGGTGTTGCACGAGCACGCCGTCATCCTCACGGTGGTCAACGTTGGTGTGCCAACCGTCTCGGCGGAGGACAGGATCACCCTCACCCCGACCACGGTTCCCGGGCTGGTTCAGGTGGGGTACCGCGTTGGCTTTAACGACTCGCAGGACGTGCCCGCGGCACTCAGGCTCACCGCGCAGCAGCATCCGGAGCGCGGGTTTGTTCCGGAGGACGCCAGCTACATGCTGTCGGTGTTCCGGATCGAACCGGGACGGGACCGCTGCATGCCCCGCTGGCAGAAACGGCTGTTCCGTGTGCTGGAGAAGTTCTCCGCCAACCGGACACAGGTCTTTAACCTGCCGGCCGATCGCACCGTGATCAGCGGCGCTGAGACGGTTCTGTAGTTCGACCGGGTCGGCCACGCCGGCCGGGCTCCCGATCCAGGGGATGCTCGGCCAGTGTGCCGGCGGCCAGGCCGGTCTCAACGGCGTCAAGCCAGTCGAGCTGGGACCGGCGGGTCGCCCGCTCGGCGAGGTCAGCCACCGAGCCGGACGCGGCGTCGGACCCTGAACCCGTCACCGCACTCGCATCACCATCGGCACGTGCACCCGCGTCAGCACCCGCACCCGCGTCAGCGACCTTGCCCGCGCCCACGTCAGCGCCAGCGCCAGCGCCAACAGTCATGTCAGCGTCCGCACCCACCAACGCCTCCCGCTCGCACCGCACAACTGCTCGTGCGTCCACCCCGGGGAGGCTGACGGCGAGCGCCACCTTCACCAGGCGTTCCTCCGTCCCGTGCCGATCAGTGCGGCACGGGGTGACCCACCACTGCGCGGTGTGATCACGCCCGGGCGCCGTGGCGCTGTACAGGACCTGTCCGCCGTCGGATTCGCCGGCTCGTCGCGCCAACCCGTCACGGACAAGCCGCTCAAGCGTGTTGTAGATCTGACCAACGTTGACGTCCCAGCCGCCCACCCGCTGGTGCAGTTCCTGTTTGAGCTGGTAGCCATACCCTGGCCCCCGATCCAGGAGCGCGAGAATCGCCAAACGAACACTCATCGCTGCGCACCTCCCGGCTGTTCCCTCCACGCTAGCCAGTGTTGTGCGCCGGTTTGTGTCGCCCACGCCGACTCCTGGCGTCATTTTGGCCCACGGGCTCCGAACTCTGCCTAGGCTCGGGGCAGAGACGGATTCAGTTCATCCACTCATCGCGGTGTGCCCGAGAGGCTAGGGGGCAGCCTGCAAAGCTGTTTACGCGGGTTCGAGTCCCGCCATCGCGTCGTACGTTTCCGGGACTGCCTCAGCCCCACCGGTGTGCCCGTGCTGACATCAACCGGGCGTGATCAGTCCGGCCTCGTAGGCGGCAATGACCAACTGACTTCGGTCCCGGGCGTGGAGCTTCGCGAGAAGGCTCCCCACATGGGTTTTTACCGTCTTGATCGAAATCGTCAGCTCGACCGCGATCTCGCCGTTGGACAGGCCACGCGCCACAAGAAGCAGCACGTCATTCTCGCGTTCGGTCACGCCGTCGATCCGCCGTTCCGGCACAATCGGCCGTGCGGTGAAGTGATCAATGAGCCTGGTCAGAATCATCGGCGCAAACAAGGACTCTCCGGCGTGGGTGCGGCGAATCGCGTCGAGCAGCTGATCGGGACGGGCATCCTTCAGCAGGAACCCACTCGCCCCGGCACGAAGCGCACCATAGACGTACTCGTCCAGCTCAAACATGCTCAGCACCAGCACCCTGCACCCGGACAGCGCGGGATCTGCGGTAATCGTCCGGGTCGCCTCAATTCCATCACCGCCGGGCATTCTGATATCCATCAGGATCACGTCGGGGACACACTCACGTGCGAGGCGGACCGCCTCGTCCCCGCTGGCCGCCTCAGCGACGACAGTGAGATCGGTGGTGGCGTTCATCAGAACGGCGAGACTGTGCCGCAGCAGGGGCTGGTCGTCAGCGATGAGGACACGAACGGGTGCTTCGGTGGCCAGGATCTCCATCACTGAACCCGATCAGGGATTCGGGCAGACACGACAAACCCGCCGGACGGGTCCGGGCCGACATGGAGCATCCCATCAAGCACAGCAACGCGTTCGCGCAGCGCCGCGAGACCACGGCCGGCACCCGGCTGCGGGTGCCATGACCCGCGCGGACCCGAATCGGTCACCGTCACGACTACACACTCCCCGTCCCGTCGAACGGAGACCAGAGCGCTCGTGGGTCCTGCATGGCGCGCGGCGTTGTGCAGCGACTCACGAACGATGGCGCAGACGGCGAGCTGCACACCGGGCGACACCACGGCACCCTCCTCACACTCAAGAGTCGTGTTGACGCCTGCGACGCCTGCGCCACTCACAATGGCGGGCAGATCCGCGAGGGTGTCGGCGGGTTGCCGCGGAGCCGTGTGCGGCTCATGGAGGAGTGTCAGCATGCGACGCAACTCGGTTGTGGTCTCGCGACTGACACGTTCAATATCGGTGAGGGCATCGCACCGTTCCCTCTCCCCCTCCGGTCCGGTGAGGGAACGCGCGACGGCCGCCCTGACGGTTATGGTTCCCAGGCCGTGCGAGACAAGATCATGCAACTCGGATGCGATGCGCAGCCGCTCAGACTGTGTCGCGCGCTCACCAGCCCACGCCGCGAGTTCCTCCTCGTAACGACGGCGCTGCTGACGGGTGCGATCAATTGCCCAGCCGATCACCCCAACCGCGACCGCGGCGGCCACCCCAACCGCCGCCAACGCCGACTCCCTGCGATCAACTCCCACAAAGGAAAGCAGCCCGGCAAGGATGGCCAGCAGCCCACCCGCCACAAGCCAGACACGGGATCGCCACGCTGGCCGGTCGATGTCCATTGGATAAGTCTAGGTTCAGCCACGCCGCGGTACATCGGACCTGGGGCTGAGAGACCGGGGACCGGGGACGACCGTCCGCCAGTCCGATGACAGCACATCCCGTGCTCTGCTGGCATGGAACCATGCTGACGATCACTCACCTGTCCAAACGTCGCGGTTCCCGCGCCGTGCTCTCCGACGTGACCTTCCAGGCACGCCCCGGCCGCGTCACCGGTTTCCTTGGCCCCAACGGTGCGGGCAAGTCCTCAACACTTCGTGTTCTTCTTGGCCTTGATCGCGCCTCGTCCGGCACGGCACTGATCAATGGGCAGCCCTATCGGAGCCTGACACACCCACTACACACGGTCGGGTCAATGCTCGACGGGTCCGGCGCCCACCCCTCCCGCACCGCCCGCAATCACCTCGCCTGGGTTGCCCGCAGCAATCGGATCACGC
>JBQELM010000148.1:0-5858 GCA_052103915.1 Mycetocola sp.
GACGGCGAACCGGTGGTAGAGGAAAATGTCGATTCTGAATCCGACATCGAATCCGGAGTTGAATTCAGGGTCGATTCGGAACCCGACGCCGACGTTGAACTTAGGGCCGGGTCAGAAGCTGATGCCGATGTCAACGTCGACGCGGACGCGGACGCCAACGTTGAGGCCGATGCCAACGTTGAGGCCGATGCCAATGCCGAGGCTGAAACGGAAGCCGAAGCTGAAGTCGGCGCCGGAATCGAAGCTGACGTTGAACTCGAAGCTGATGCTGAAGCTGAGGGTGGAGCTGAGGGTGGAGTTGATGGCCTCGCGGCTCCAGACGACGCTCCGGATAAGCTCACACGTGTGGAGCAGGATTGCGAAAGCGGTGACGCCAGTTCCCGTACGCACAGTGATTCCGTTGCGCCCTCGCACATTCCGGATGGCCCTGATCCAGTGACGGCCGAGTCACGTCCTCTTGGCGTGGAACCCAATACTCGATCTGAGTCGGCAGGTGACGCGAGCGATCCTGATACTTCCGCCGTTCCGGTTTCCGCCTTTGCATCCGCGGCCGATGAGTTCAAAGCCTTCCTGGCCAAGAGCAGGGATCTCCTTGATGCTGATGCTGATGCTGATGCTGAGACGAAGTCCGGTGCGGAACAGACAAGCGGTAACGATGCCGAGCCCTCTGGCAATGACGCGGCTGATCGTGAGCAGGCTGCACAGCGTGAGGATCACAACGCTCACCCAGACGTCGCCGCTGACAGCGAAACCGCGGCAAATCAGGAAATGACCCGAGTTCAGGCGCAGGTGCCCCACTCCGCCGTCGCGGATCATGACAGCGATGACATCAGCGCGCTGTCGGCAACGGGGGCGGAGGTCGGATTGGGCGTCTTGCCAGCTCGCGACGATGCGTCGGAGTCCGATTCTGGCCCGCTTTCATTCGCTCAGTCTGAGCCGGAAACGTCGAACGTTTTGTCGCCTACAGATGATAACCAGCGTGTGGCCGAACCGCTTAGGGAGTCGGCCAATGAGGAGCACCCGCTGGACGCGGCCATTCCCTCGCAGCCGCGGCCATCAGCTGTTCCTGAGCCGATCGCAACACGCAGCGAGGATTCGTCGGACATACCCGTTGACGTGACGCCTTCATCAGCGTCACTGGCGGATGCGGATGCGGATGCGGCGAGCAAACCAGCGAACACGCGAAACGCAGAAGCAACGGTGCCCGTGGCCTCGCGGCGCGTGAGTTCCACCCAGAGTGGGCTTTCCGGTGCCGGAACCGATGTCCTCGCCCCCGCGCCCCGGAGTACGCCTCTGCCGCAGAGCGGTTGGCGTCGTGCCGTCCGCAGGGCGAGCTTTGGCTCGATTAGGCCTCAGGAATCTGCACGCGACCGTGTGCGTCGTGAAACCGATGAACTGATTGCGACACCGCTTCAGGGAGCCACCCGCTTTGTTCCTGTTCTCTCACGCAAGGGTGGCGTAGGAAAAACGACAGTGACCTCGTTGCTCGGTATGGCGCTGGCAACGGGCCGTGCAGACCGGATCGTTGCCGTTGATGCCAACCCGGATAGAGGAACTCTCTCCGAGCGGGTTGTGGATTCGCCACGCTTCACGGCTCGCGACGTCATCAAGAGGGCTGCGGGGATCAGCGGCTTCACTGAGCTGTCCGAACTTGTCGCCCGAGACCAGACCCGGCTTGACGTGATTGCGTCAGACACCGATCCTCATGTGTCCGAGGCCTTTAACGATGCCGACTACGAAACGATCGCTGAGCTCTGCGAGCGTTTTTACTCGCTTGTGCTCACTGACTGTGGAACGGGAATCGTTCACTCCGCCATGCGGGCAACGCTCGACCGTGCCGACACGGTGGTGATCGTGTCGGGAGGCAGCGTGGACGAAGCCCGCCTTGCGACGGAAACGCTTGACTGGTTGGAAACAAACGGCTTTGCTGCGCTTGCTCGACGCGCTGTTGTGGTGTTGAACTCGACGTCAGCAGGAGCGCCGGTCGTTAAACTTGATGAACTGGAACGCCACTTTGCGCCGCGCGTGGCTCGTGTTGTGCGGATTCCGTACGACGCCAAACTTGCGGCAGGAACGGCGATCAACTATTCAGAATTGAAACCGCGCACCCAGCAGGCGGCCCGAACACTGTCCGCTGCCATCGTTGAAGCCCTCCGGTGAGCGTGACCCTCCCACCCACCTTCGACAGCAAGAGAGATCAATGACAGAACGTGAGATCAGGGTCTTCGGTGATCCTGTCCTGAAAACCGTCTGCGACCCGGTCACCGAGATCACCCCCGGCGTTCGACGCCTGGTGGAAGACCTTGTTGACAGCGTGAAGGTTCCCGGCCGAGCGGGGGTGGCAGCCAATCAGATCGGTGCAACATGGCGCGTGTTCAGCTACAACATCGACGGAGACATCGGCTACGTCATCAACCCCGTCCTCGTTGAGGTCTCCGGTGAGCCGGTGGACACGGGCGAGGGGTGCCTGTCTGTTCCCGACCTGTGGTTCCCCACCAAGCGATACCCGTTTGCCAGGGTTACCGGGATCAATCTTGACGGTGACGCTATTGAGGTTTCCGGCCACGGGCTGATGGCCCAGGCTCTTCAACACGAGACCGACCATCTGGACGGAAAGGTCTACATTCAGCGGCTTGAGGGCGACCAACGCCGTGAAGCGATGCGTCAGATCAGACAGAGCGACTGGTTCTAGATCACGCGCAACAACTCACACAGCTATGAGCAGGAGAGGGGGTTCCCGGTCGACGGGGAGCCCCTCTCCTGCTGTCACGGTTAGGCCAGAGAGATTCCCTGGGTTGGCGTGCCGCTGTACATGGCATCAATTGTGTCCGCGTAGTCGCGGACGATGTTGTGTCGTTTGATGCTCATCTTGGGTGTGAGATGGCCATTCTCCTCGGTGAAATCAGAACCAAGGACCGTGAACTTGCGGATGGATTCTGCCCGGGAGACACGGGTGTTCGCCTCGTCAACAGCGCGTTGGATCTCGGCGATCACCGCGGGATTCTGGGCGGCTGCGCTGACGGAGAGGGAGGCATCAAGGTTGTTGTTCGCCAACCAGGTCGGCAGCATTTCTGCGTCAAGGGTGACCAGAGCGGAGATGAAGGGTTTCTGATCTCCGACAACAACGATTTGCCCGACAAGCGGGTTGGCCCTGATGGGATCCTCCAGATAGGCGGGGGAGACGTTCTTTCCACCGGCCGTGACCAGGATCTCCTTTGAACGCCCGGTGATGGTCAGATAGCCATCGCTATCGAGCGTGCCAATATCACCGGTGCGAAGCCACTCGCCGTCGAATGCGGCCGCGGTAGCCTCCGGGTTGTTCCAGTACTCGCGGAACACGTTCACACCGGTCACCTCCACCTCGCCGTCGGCGGTGACCCGGATTCCCACACCCGGCAGCGGCGGTCCAACGGTACCGATGCGAGACAGACCGGGAAGGTTGACGCTTGCGGGCGCTGTCGTCTCGGTCAGGCCGTAACCCTCAAGGATTTCAACACCGAGCGCGTTAAAGAAATGCCCAAGGCGAGCGCCGAGTGGCGCCGACCCCGAGACGGCAAACTGGACTCGCCCGCCGAGCGCGGCGCGGAGCTTTGCAAAGACCAGACGGTCAAACAGGGCGAAGCGCAGACGAAGACCAAGCGGAATGGTTCCGGCTGCGCGGGCCACGGAGTACTGAACAGCTGTGGTCGCGGCCGCACGGAAGATCTTGCCCTTGCCGCCGGCCTCAGCCTTTTGCTCGGCCGAGTTGTAGACCTTCTCAAACACACGCGGAACCGCAAGGAGGAAGGTCGGTTTGAACGTCCCCAACGAGGGCAAAAGCTGTTTGGTGTCAGGTTGATGACCTGTTCGAACTCCGGCATGGACGGTAAGAACTGAAATAAAGCGTGCGAACACATGGGCGAGAGTGACAAAAAGCAGCGTTGATACGCCCGGAACACTCAGAAGGACGTGAAGCTCAACGGCTGCGTTTCGCGACGTCTCAACAAAATTGGCGTGGGTCAGCACGCAGCCTTTGGGCTTTCCGGTCGAGCCGGAGGTGTAAATGATGGTGGCGACATCGTCGGCCGACGCAAGCCGTCTGCGTCGCTCAATCTCGTCATCAGGAACCTCGGTGCCGGCCTGGACGAGCTTGGACAGATCTCCTCGGTCCAGTTGCCAGACGGTTGTGATGTCCGGCAGGTCGGCATGGACCTCGTCAAAGCGAGCAAAATGGTCAGCGGTTTCAAGGATGACGCGTGTGACCCCCGAATCTGAGGCAATCCACTGGATCTGCGACGGTGAGCTGGTCTCGTAGATGGGGACAAGAATTGCCCCGGAGAACCACACAGCAAAATCAATGAGCGTCCACTCATAGCTGGTCTTGCACATGAGCGCGATTCGATCACCCGGTTGGACACCAGAGGCGACCAGGCCTTTTGCGACCTCCACGACGGCGGCGTGAAAGTCTGCAGCGCTGATATCTCGCCAGCCGTCAGCCTCGGGGACAGAGAAAAGCGAACGTTCCGGGGTGCGGGCGACACGCTCAACAAGAAGATCGGTGGTGTTCGCCGATGGGTCTGCGGGAACACGAGCAGGGGTAATGAACTGGTCCACGGTGGTAGCTCCTTCGGTACCTCGGGCGGGTTCCATCGAGTCTAACCCGAGCGCGCCACGGGGGATGCCGGCACGGTCCGTTCTGGCAACTACACTCAATATGAGCCTGAATAGGCTTGCCGTTGGCAGTGCCTGCCGCGGTAACCCCCGAAAGGAGCATGGTGCACGCAGTCGGCATTGATATCGGCGGAACCAAGATCGCCGGAGCCGTGGTTGATGAGGATGGAGCCATCCTTGATCAGCGGCGTACACCAACCCCAGCGGGCGACGCTGCGGCCCTCGAGGACGCCGTTGTTGAGATGATCACCGACTTCCGCCAGAGCTACGACATTTCTTCCGTCGGAATCGCTGCGGCCGGTTTTGTGAATGCTGCGCGGTCAAGCGTTTACTACGCGCCCAACATCAACTGGCGTGAGGAACCCGTCGCCGAGCAGGTTGAAGCCAGAATCAATTGCCCTGTTGTTGTTGAAAATGACGCCAACGCCGCGGGGTGGGCTGAGTTCCGTTTTGGTGCGGGCCAGCTGGTCAGTGACATGGTCATGGTCACCATTGGTACCGGTGTCGGCGGAGCGATCATCACCGAGGATCGTTTGTTCCGGGGTGGTTTTGGTGCGGCTGCGGAGATCGGCCACATGCGTCTGGTTCCCGGCGGGCTTCCCTGCGGTTGTGGACGCTCCGGCTGTTTTGAACAGTACGGATCGGGGCGAGCGCTTCAGCGGTATGCCGAGGCAATCGCGGCCGAAGATGGGTCGATCGGTGACGGTTTCAGGGACGCAATTGCGACGCACGGTGAACTCAACGGCGGGCTCATCGCTCAGCTGACAGCAGAGGGCGATCCCGGTGCGATTCGAGCGCTCCGTGAGCTCGGCACCTGGATTGGTGAGGGCTGCGCCAGCCTCAGCGCTGTTCTTGACCCACAGATGTTTGTCATCGGCGGGGGAGTGGCCCAGTCGGGCGATCTGCTCCTTGGGCCTATTGTTGAGGCATTCGAGGCGAGCCTTCCCGCCCGCGGTTACCACCCTGAGCCGCGATTTGAAATCGCTCAGCTGGTCAACGACGCGGGTGTTGTGGGAGCTGCAGATCTGGCTCGTCCACTGGGAACTGTCCGTCGCTGACCCGGAGATGGGATAAACACGAGTGTTTTACTGGTTGATGAAGTACGTGGTTGCTGGGCCACTGGTGAAGGCGCTGTTCCGGGTATGGGTTGTTGGCGCCGAAAATGTGCCGGCCAAGGGCGCCGTCATCCTTGCGAGCAACCACCTGTC
>JBQELM010000149.1:0-5769 GCA_052103915.1 Mycetocola sp.
GACCGAGGCAGAAGATCAGGGCCTGGAAGCTCGCAACGGTGAATGCGACGCTAAAAAGGTACATCCCACCAACGAACAGAACCATGGCGATGAAAAAAAGCATGCTCTCAGCATACCGGGAGCCACCGATTGTGCTGACCAGCGCCCGTGGCTACTGAAAGTCCCGCGATCTGGTGCGTACTCCTGTGCTGAGGACAGCGAGCTCGTCTGCGACCAGGTTGATGATCCCCTCCGGTGACTGTTCGAGGATGCCCCGTACCCGCATCGCGGCGGAGGTTCGTGCAATACGCCGGTAGCGGGCCCACACTCCCGGCGAGCAGATCACGTTGAGGAGCCCTGTCTCGTCCTCGATGTTGACGAAGGTGATTCCGCTGGCCGTCGCCGGTCGCTGACGGTGGGTGACCACCCCCGCCGCCCAGACCCGTCGCCCCGGCTCGGCCGCGGCAAGCTCGGCAACAGAGTGCACCCCCTGCGCCCTGAGCCTGCTCCGCAGGTGAGCGACAGGGTGCTCCCCCACTGACACGCCCATTGACCAGAGGTCGGACACCATGCGTTCGTGGTCGTCGAGCAGTCCAAACAGCGGTGGCTGCACCACAACCGCTGTGCCCTCAAGCTGGTCGGGGCGTTCGCCCGCGGCCTGCCCCGCCGCCCACAGCGCTTGCCTGCGGGTCGTGCCAAAACCAGAACAGACCCCCGCCGCGGCGAGCGCTTCAAGCTGGGCCGCGGTCAGCCCGGTGCGCCGGGCCAGGTCGTGCTGGTCGCGGAATGGCCCGTTGAGTTCCCGCTCCTGCACAATCCGCGCGGCGGCCACCGAACCGATCGCTGTGACCTGATCAAGGCCAAGCCGGACAGCGGTGTGTCCGTCACGTCGGTGTTCAGCTGAGCGATCGGGAGCCGATGCGTCATAGGGTTCTGGCTCCCGATCTGGTTGGGGGTCCTGCTGTCTCAGGCAGGAGTCGCGGCCAACACGTTGCCGGTCCAGTGTTTCAAGGGTGGGACCTGCCTGAGACCGCAGAACGTCTGGCCCAAGGACCTGAACACCACGTCGCTGTGCGTCAGCGATGAGGCTCTGCGGCGAGTAGAACCCCATCGGCTGTGACGCAAGAAGCGCGGCGAGGAACGCGGCCGGGTAGTGCAGCTTCATCCAGGCGCTCGCGTACACGAGTAACGCAAAGCTGATGGAGTGGCTCTCGGCGAAACCAAAATTGGCGAAGGCCTGGATGGTTGAGTAGACCCGGTCGGCGTCGGCCTCGCTGATCCCCCGCTCAGCCATTCCTGTGTAGAGCTTGTTCTTGAGCGATTCGATCCGCTCATGCCCCCGTTTTGAGCCCATCGCTCGACGAAGCAGGTCAGCGTCTTCACCGGTGCAGCCACCAACGATCACGGCCATCTGCATGAGCTGTTCCTGAAAAACGGGGATGCCCAGCGTCCGCGCCAGCACCGGTTCGAGGTCAGGGTGCAGGTATTCGACCGGTTCACGCCCCTGCCGTCGCCGCAGATACGGGTGAACGGCACCGCCCTGGATGGGCCCTGGCCTGATCATGGCGATCTCGATGACAAGGTCATAAAACTGGCGTGGTTGCAGCCGCGGAAGCAAGCCCATCTGCGCCCGGCTCTCCACCTGAAAAACTCCGATGACGTCACCGCGGCAGAGCATGTCGTACACCGCAGGCTCTTCCTTTGGCATGCTCTGCAGGTCAAACCGCTCACCGCAGAATTCGTCGGCCAGGTCAAAGGATCGTTGCAGTGCTGACAGGATGCCGAGGCCAAGCAGATCAAATTTGACCAGCCCCATCCAGGCGCAGTCGTCCTTATCCCACTGCAGCACGGTGCGCCCCGGCATCCGGGCGTGCTCAATCGGACAGACCTCACCGATGGGACGATCCGTGAGGACCATTCCCCCCGAGTGGATCCCCAGGTGCCGGGGGAAGCTGAGCAACTGCTCGCTCAACTCCACAACATCGTCGGGGATGGTGTGGTCTTCGCTGTTGATCCGTGAGCCGTAGCGCTCCATCTGTTGTGACCACGCATCCTGCTGACCGCTGCTGTAGCCCAGTGCTTTTGCGGTGTCTCTGATGGCTGAGGCTGGCCGGTAGCTGATCACGTTGGCCACCTGGGCAGCGTTGCGCCTGCCATAGCGCGAGTACACGTACTGAATGACCTCTTCACGCCGCCCGGCGTCAAAGTCGACGTCGATGTCGGGTTCCTCGTCTCTGAGGGTGGAGAGGAACCGCTCAAACGGCAGTTGGTATCTGATGGAGTCAACCGCCGTGATCCGGAGGAGGTAACAGACAGCAGAGTTGGCCGCAGAGCCACGCCCCTGGCAGAGAATCCCCCTGCTGCGGGCAAAACGAACGATGTCATGCACGATGAGGAAATAGCCGGGAAAGTCTTTGCGCTCAATGACGTTGAGTTCACGGGCGATCCGGCTCCTCGCCTCCTCTGTCATCTGCGGGTACAGCTCCGATGCCCCCTGCCAGACCAGGGTCCTGAGCTGCTCCATGGCGCTACGCCCGTCAGGGGATTCATGCAGGGGCAAGCCGGGCCGGGCGCTGCGTAGCCGAAAAGCGGCCTCGTCCGCGATACGGACGGACTCGGCAACAGCGCCGGGGTATCGGCGAAAGCGACGGGCCATCTCTGCGCCGGAGCGCAGCCGTCGTGACCCGCTGGGCGGGAGCCACCCCTCCATCTCGCTCAACGAGCGTCTGGCTCTGACCGCGGCGAGCGCGTCGGCCAGGTGGGCCTGCCGATGATCGGCATAGTGCGCGCCGGTTGTCGCCACGACGGGCAGGCCAAGTCGACGTGCGGCAGCGACCAGGGTGTCATTGCGCGCACTGTCCTCTGGCAGGGAGTGGTCACACAGCTCAACCACAACGTTGTCTTTTCCGAAGCGCTCGCTGAGCTCCCGGCAGGCACGCACAACCCCGGCTTCTCCGTCGGTACGCAGGGCACGGTGAACCGCGCCCTTCCGGCATCCGGTGAGAACAAGCAGCTGCCCGTCAGCCCGATCAGCAACGGCGTCAACGCTGAAGACAGGCGCACCCTTCTGAGCCCCCTCAGCCAGTTGTGCGTCGGTAATGGCTCCGGCCAAACGGTGGTAGCCGTCCAACCCCCGTGCCAGAACAAGCAGGTGCTCCCCCTCTGGGTCGGCGACGCCGTTGGATGGTGCCGTGATGCCACAGCCAAGTTCTGCCCCATACACGGTGCCAAGTTCAGGCTGTGCCTCTGCGGCCTCGGCAAAGCGCACGGCTCCGTAAAGCCCGTTGTGGTCGGTCAGGCCCAGGGCGCTGAGCCCCAGAGCAGCGGCGGCCTCAACCAGATCTTCTGGCGGTGACGCCCCGTCAAGAAAGCTGAAGGTCGAGTGCGTGTGCAGTTCTGCATAGGGCACGTCCTGTGAACGGTCCCGTACCGGACGCTGGGGCGGCTGGTATGGCTGACGTTTGCGGCTGAAAGCCGGACCGTCACCGCCGTCCGGTTCTGGCGCGGCGGACTGCTGCGCTCCGCTGAGCCGGGAGAGCCCGCGTTCAAGGTCGGTCCAGGACTGCGGTGGATTATTAAAGCCCATTGCCCGCCTCCGCGACAGGCGTGATCAGCGCCTCAGTCATATTGGGCCTCCAGCTGCCAGTGCTCGTGACCGGTAATCAGGTACGCGTTGTGGAGTTCAGTGAGCAGTTGAAGCCGAAAACGCGGCCGCTGCCGTTCCCACCATCTGACGCTGACCGGCCAGGGCCCTGCCCAGGCGGTCACACGCTCTGTGCTGTCCTGCACCCTGACCCGAGTCGGGACAGCACTCAGTTCATCGGCAATGACGCTGACCCTGTCTCCCTCGGCATCGGCGAGTTCAACAACCGGGCCGTCCGTGGCCACGCGACTGGGCACAGGGCCGGACGGCAGTCCCGGCCAGGGGCGCCCCCGACGGTCACGGAGCTGACTCTGCCCCTCTGCCGGGGCCTCACCCCAGGGGAGAAGACGCACACGATCCCCCAGAGTCTGGCCACCGGTGAGATAGGGAATCAGGACAGCGTCATGCCCCAGCATGCTCTGCACCCTGGCCAGTCCACCCGATACCCGCTCATCGCCGCCGGCTCCCCAGAGGCCACGCTGGTGCTCGTGCGCAGCATCAATGCTTTCAGGGATGATCCGGAGCTCGGCAACAGCGGCCGACAACTGCGCCCCCTGGGTTCCCTGCAGTTGCCACCGGACCCGGTCGACCACATCACTGGGCTGGAACCAGCGCGGATGACGCCAGAGCCTGTCGTGTTCCCCGTGCTCGGTCACGATCACCACACGCAGGACCGTGATGACCCGCCCCTCAGACAGCAGCCCAGCCACCAGCGCATCAGCATCAGCTCTAATCCTGAACGTAATCTCATCAGCGCGTTCTGCCGCTGGTTCAAACCGGCAGACTCTCGTCCATTCGGGAGGGATATCCCTGGGTACAACCGATTCTGTCTCGTGGCCAGAGGCCCGTAACCATGCCCTGTGCCCTTCAGGACCAAAACGCCCAGAAACCGCATCCTCGTCAAGGGCAGCCAGCTGGCCAAGAGTCGTCACCCCCAGACGCGTGAGCAGGGTGCTCAGCTCCGGTGCTGCGAGCACCGAGAGCGGAAACGACGCAAGAATGTCAGCGCTACGCCCCGGAGGAAGACACACAACGGGGTGCTGCGCGGTGGTCATCCGGAGCGCCGTTTGCGCAGCAAAAGGGCCGTCAGCAACCGCGATCCTGACCTGACGAGCACCGGCAGCGTTCACCGCCCGCACCAGCTCATGCGCGGCGGCTTCTTCGCTGCCGTAGTACCGGGCAGCCCCGCGAGCCCTGGCAAGAACAAGACCAGGACGGAGAACCTGAACACCGGGAACAGTGTTTTCAATCGCAGCCAGAAGCGGTGCAAAATCTCTGACCAAGGCGTGCTCGTCCTCGTGAAGAACGCAGAGTTCCGGGCTGCGATACTGCGCTTCACGCACGCGGATCCCCGCCTCAACCCCCACCGCTCGCGCGGCGGCGCTGGCCGCCACAATGTGATCACCCCTGACCACAGCCAACACGGAATCTGGCTCCTGCCCTGCCCGCCGGGCCGCGGCATCAACCGGCCAGTCCGGTGCCCACACCACCAGGGTCCGCATCCCGAACGCCCGCCCCCTCCCGGACATCAGAGCGTCACTCCCCTCAGCGGCACCGCCGCACGCTGCATGCCACGGCGCAGTGGTACAGCTGACAGTGCTCGCCCTGTCAGATCAAAGGTCACGACGGCCCGCGCCTGCCGCCCCACCTGGCCCCTGGCCTCAACCGCAACGTCAACCTCGCGCACCCCCAGGCTGCCCCAGCCCTGACCAAGCCCCTGCCAGCGCACTGACTGTGTGCGCAGCACGGCCTCTGACTGCGGCCACTCATCGGCAACAATCAAGCTGGCCGAACGGTCACGAAGGCGAGCATGCACCCGCGACAGTTCCCCAGCGCTGAGCCGGATTCCCCGCCCCACAATCACAACCCCAACCACATCAATCAGTGCCGACAGCACCGCACGAACATGAGCTTCAGGACGGGGAACCAGGACCAAACGCTCACGGTTGATTCCCGCTGCCAGGGCGGCCTCAACACCAAAATCCGGCACTCCAACCACCGCGCACCAGGCGCCCTGCTCACTCGCCGCGGCGGCCAACCCCACCGCAATCGAGAGCGAACGCGGCACGGAATAAACGGCACCGTGGCGTAAAACGCCACCGGGAAGCAGCCCGGCATAAGCAGGGACAACCGGAAACCCAGCGACG
>JBQELM010000150.1:0-5741 GCA_052103915.1 Mycetocola sp.
ACCACGGGGGGGCCGGGCGGCCCCGGGGGGGGCCGGGGCTCCCCCACCGGGCCCCCCGCGCCCACCCCCCCGCTGCCGGGGCCCACCCCACAAACACGGGGGGGGGCGCCCCCACGGTCTGTGGGGGCCCCCCCCCGACGGGTGGTGACGGTTAGTAGGACGGTGCGATGAGGTTCTCCGGAACCTCAAGCGCCGCCTCCTGGTCAACAAAGAACACCGTGCGCTTGCGTCCCTTGATTCCCGCGACAGGTACCTCGTGCAGGCTCGCACCCGCCAGGCCAAGGCCCAGGGCCGAGGCCTTGTCGGGTCCGGCAAGCACAAGCCAGATCCGATCAGAGGAGTTCAGCGCGCCACGCGTCAGTGTGATCCGTTCCGGCGGCGGCTTGGGGGAGTTGCGAACAGGAAGAACAGAGCCCTCCTTCACACCAACCTCAGCCTTGTCGGGGAACAGCGATGCAATATGACCGTCGGGCCCAACACCAAGGAACGTAATGTCAAAGCGCGGCCACTCCTTGCCCTCCGGAGCAAAGGAACGGAGCTCATCGGCATACGCCTTCGCTGCTGAGTCCAGGTCAAGACCGGCATCGGACGCGGCCATGGCGTGCACGTTCTCTGCGGGAACACTGATGTGGTCAAGCAAAGCCGCGCGTGCCTGACCCTCATTGCGCTCCGGGTTGTCGTGCGACACAAAACGCTCGTCGCCCCACCAGAAGTGCACACGTGACCAGTCAATGGTGTCGCGAGCGCTGGAGGAGTTGATCGCCTCAAGCACACCGATACCAACCGATCCGCCGGTCACAACCACGTGGACCAACTCATGCTCATCAAGCAGGTCAACCGTCTTGGTCAGGAACCGGGCGGCAACCGACGCGGTCAGCGCAGGCTTGTCAGCGTGGACAAGGACACGGCGTTCGTTTGTCATCAGTTCCCCTGAACCTCGGTTGCGAACTCCTTCAGACCGCGGGTCACAACCTCGCCATACATGAGGTCGGGTCCCAGACGGCGCAGTTCCTCCGCGAGGCAGTCGCGCAGGCTCCGACGCGGGAGCGAGATGTCGTGGGTGGGCTGGCCAGGCTGGCTCAGCGTTGCCACGTTCTCGATCGGCCGCTCAAGGATGATCGGTCCAGACGCACGGTTCAGCCGCACACCGTGGATTCCGCTTGACCCGTTACCCCTGTGGTGGGACTCGTACTTCACCGGAACCTGGAGGCGCTGGCGCAGCCAGGTGGCAAGCAGAACCGTTGAGGGGGAGTCGGCAGCACCGGAGACCTCAACGCTGTCAACGGCCTCGTAGGGAGCCTGGTCGAGCACGGCGGCGAGCTGAGCACGCCACAGCGTCAACCGGGTCCACGCGAAGTCCGTGTCGCCGGGGCGGTAGCTGTCGCCAAGATTTGCAACGGCCTCAACCGGGACCTCACGAGCGGACGCATCGGTGATGCGACGCTGAGCGATCCGGCCGATCGGTGACGTTGCAGGGTTGGCCGGGGCCGCCCCTGGCCACCAGGCCACAACGGGGGCATCCGGCAGCAGGAGGCCGGTGATCAGGCTCTCCTCGTTGCTTGCGACGGCACCGTAGGCGCGGAGGATAACAACCTCACTCGCGCCGGCGTCGCCGCCGACACGAATCTGCGCGTCAAGCCGGGGTTCGGCGTCAGGGTTGCCCGACTCGGTGAGCAGAACGATGACACGCATCGGGTGCTCACGTGAGGCGTCGTTAGCCGCTTCAATAGCAGCTTCCTCCGACCCCAGCTCGGTGGCGATGATGAGCGTCAGCACACGACCGAGGGCAACAGCGCCACCCTCCTCGCGCATCGTGACAAGCTTCTTCGACACCTTCGAGGTGGTGGTGTTGGGCAGGTCGATGATCACGGGCGCCTCCAGTTCCGGCCGTCGCGAGCCAGGAGCTCATCAGCCGATGCGGGACCCCAGGTCCCTGGCTTGTACTGCTCAAGGGGTCCGCCCTTGTCGGCCCAGAACTCCTCAATCGGGTCGAGGATCTTCCAGGACAGTTCCACCTCTTCGTGACGGGGGAACAGGGGCGGGTCGCCCAGCAGGACGTCAAGGATCAGTCGCTCGTAGGCTTCGGGGCTGGCCTCGGTGAATGCGTGGCCATAACCGAAGTCCATGGTCACGTCACGCACCTGAGTTCCGGCGCCGGGCACCTTTGAACCGAAGCGAATCGTGACACCCTCGTCCGGCTGAACGCGGATCACGATGGCGTTCTCGCCAAGCTGATCGGTCTGGCTCTCGGTGAACAGGTACTGCGGCGCCCGCTTAAAGACGATCGCAATCTCGGTCACACGACGGCCAAGGCGCTTACCAGCACGCAGGTAGAACGGGACGTTGGTCCAGCGCCTGGTGTTGATGTTGAGCTTCATCGCGGCGTAGGTCTCGGTCGTGGACTGCGGATCCATGCCGTCCTCGTCGAGGAAGCCGGTGACGTGGTCGCCACCCTGCCAGCCGCCAGCGTACTGACCACGAGCGGTCGCCTCGTCCAGGTTCTCCGGCAGGCTAACCGCCGCAAGAACCTTCTCCTTCTCTGCACGAAGGTCGGCCGCATCAAAGGAGATGGGCTCTTCCATCGCAGTCAGCGCAAGAAGCTGAAGCAGGTGGTTCTGGATGACGTCACGCGCCGCACCAATACCGTCGTAGTACCCGGCACGACCGCCAACACCGATGTCCTCGGCCATGGTGATCTGCACGTGGTCAACGTGGTTGCTGTTCCAGACCGGCTCAAACAGCTCGTTCGCAAAGCGAAGGGCCAGGATGTTCTGGACCGTCTCCTTGCCGAGGTAGTGGTCAATGCGGAACACCGAGTCGGCCGGGAAGACCGACTCAACAACCGCGTTCAGCTCGCGAGCGGTCTTCAGGTCGCTACCAAACGGCTTCTCGATGACCACACGACGCCACTGCTCGTCAGAGCCCGGCTCGGCCAGGCCTGAACGGCGCAGCTGCTCGGTGACCTGCGGGAAAGCCTTCGGCGGGATCGACAGGTAGAAGGCGTGGTTACCGTTGGTTCCACGCTCCTGATCCAGCTTGTCCAGCGTCTCCTTCAGCTGCTCAAACGCCGCGTCGTCGCCAAACTCGCCGTAGACAAAACGGATGCCCTGAGCGAGCTGCTTCCACACTTCTTCGGAGAACGGCGTACGCGCGTACTCCTTGACCGACTCATGGACAACCTCCATGAAGTCCTGGTCTTCCCAGTCCCGGCGCGCAAATCCGACCAGCGCGAAGCCCGGGGGCAAAAGCCCCCGGTTCGCGAGGTCGTACACGGCGGGCATGAGCTTTTTCCGCGACAGATCGCCGGTCACACCAAAAATGATCAGGCTGGACGGGCCAGCGATCCTGTTGAGGCGACGATCGTCTGCGGACCGGAGAGGGTTACTCTCTGCGGTGATATCCACGGGGGACATGCAACTCCTTGCTAAACGTGTCCTTAGTCGACCGCGGAGAACAGGGCCGTGAGGTCGTCTCCGTCGGGCAGGGTGAGGGTGACGACGGGTCGACCGTGCTCGGCGAGAACACTCGCGTCGCCGGCGGCCTGTGCCTGAATGAGCTGGCCGAAGGTGAACGGCCGCTCGGGGATGGCCAGGTCAGCATCCGTGCTCTGGGTGAGCTGGAGGAATACGCCTGTGGCCGGGCCGCCCTTGTGGTACTGACCGGTGGAGTGCAGGAACCGCGGGCCCCAGCCGAACGTGACCGGACGTCCGGCACGAGCGGCGAGGAGGTTACGGATGCCCTCCAGCTGCGGAACAGCAAGACGATCAACGTAGGCCTGAACGGAGAGGTAGCCGTCCTCAGGGAGCTGCTTGAGCAGCGCCGTGATGACGTCAGCGACGCTCGAGGCGCCCTCAACAACAGCGGCCGTGCCACGAACCTCGATGCCGCCCTCGCTGAATGCGGGGGAGACGGGCTCGGGACGAGCGTCAAGCAGGCCACGCGTGGCAATCTTTGCCGACTCAACGTCAGGCTGATCAAACGGGTTGATGCCCAGAAGGCGACCGGCCACGGCGATGGCGTACTCCCACACAACAAGCTGGGCGCCGAGGGTTCCGGAGACGTGGATCTCACCAACGTGCCGGTCACCGAAGAGGTGACGGGCGTTGGCGTTCTCAACAAGTCGAACGATCTGAACGTCGGCGTAGCCGGCGTCAACCTCGGTCGACAGGGTGTCAAGAACAACGGGGAGGATTCCCGTTCCGATCTTTCCGGTTGACTCGGCGATCAGCTGCTCGGCCCAGTCGGCAAACCCAACGATGTGGGTGCCGTCTGACACGATTCCGAGCTTGTCACGGCGCGGGCTTGTGGCTGCAATAGCGGCACCAAGCACAAGACCGGGGTTGCTGGCGTCGTCGATGGCGAGCGGAAGCGCGATGGCCTCGGCCTCGTCAAGCAGTTCGCTGATGTTCACACCGGCAAGACCGGACGGAACAAGACCAAAAGCGGTCAGCGCGGAGTAGCGCCCACCAACGTTCGGGTCAGCGTTGAACACGCGGAATCCACCCTCACGCGACGACACGTCAAGCGGGGAGCCCGGGTCGGTCACGATGATGATGCGCTCGCGCGGGTCAATCCCGGCCTCGGTGAACGCCTGGGCGTACACACGACGCTGGCTGTCGGTCTCAACGGTAGAACCCGACTTGCTTGACACGACAAGCGCGCTGGTGGCGAGCCTGTCGTTCAGGGCGCTGAGTACCTGCCCGGGAGCGGTGGAGTCGAGGACGGTCAGCTCCGCACCAACGGTACGGGTGATGACCTCGGGTGCCAGGGAGGAACCGCCCATGCCCGCGAGGACAATGTGGTTCACTCCCTGGGCGCGAAGCTCATCACGCAGAGCCGTGATCTCCGGAACGAGGGGACGCGAAATCGCGACGGCCTCGGTCCAGCCGAGACGCTTGGCCGACTCCTCCTCCGCCTCAGGGCCCCACAGTGTGGGGTCCTGAGCGGTGATGCGGGAGGCAACGTGGTCGTTCAGCAGCTGGGGGAGCGCGGCGTCTACCGCGGCAGCGGCGTCACCCGAGACGTGAATCTCGAAGCTCATCGTGCGGCCTCCAGGGCAGCGCCGACGGTCTCAAGCAGCTCGTTCCAGGAGACGATGAACTTCTCAACGCCCTCCTTCTCCAGCAGCGCGGTGACGTCTTCGTAGGAGACACCCTGCGCGGCGATGGCGTCAAGAATCGCATTGGCGTCGGCGTAGTTGACCGTGACGGTGTCACCGGTGACAACACCGTGGTCGAACGTAGCGTCAAGCGTCTTCTCCGGCATGGTGTTGACAACGCCGTCGGCGACCAGCTCGGTCACGTAAAGCGTGTCGGGCAGCTCAGCCGACTTCACACCGGTTGAGGCCCACAGCGGACGCTGCTTGTTTGCACCGGCGGCCAGCAGACCGGCGGCACGCTCCGAAGCGAACTCCTGAACGAAGACCTCGTAGGCCAGGCGAGCGTTGGCAACGCCAGCCTTGCTCTTGAGGGCGCGGGCCTCGTCCGTGCCAACAGCCTCAAGGCGCTTGTCGATCTCGGTGTCAACACGTGACACGAAGAAGGATGCAACCGAGTGGATCTTGGACAGGTCGATGCCGGCGGCCTTGGCCTTCTCCAGTCCCGTGAGGAACGCGTTGATGACCTCGCGGTAGCGCTGCAGGCTGAAGATCAGGGTCACGTTGACGCTGATGCCCTCGGCGATGACGGCGGTGATCGCCTCAAGACCCTCAACGGTTGCGGGGATCTTGATCATGGCGTTCT
>JBQELM010000151.1:0-5739 GCA_052103915.1 Mycetocola sp.
CGGAGCCGGAGCCGGAGCCGGAGCCGGAGGTCGATGCAGCAGCGCGAGCGGTGGACGAGCTGGCCGGCCCACCCAGCCTGATGCTGATGACGCCGGTCGCCTCGCTCCGGGACGTGATCGTGATCAGGACGCCAGGTGTCAGACCACGCTGGTGCAGATACGGCAGCAGCGCGCTCTCCCTGTCGCTCACCCGGTCAACCACGGCGCTCTCGCCCGCGGCGACGGTGCTGAGCCGCCGTGGCTGCTCCGCGGTTACCCGTCCGGAATGATCAGGAATCGGGTCACCGTGCGGGTCACGGTCGGGGTTGCCAATCACGGCCATCATTCGCTCAAGCACCCGTTCGGACACGGAGTGCTCCAGCGCATCGGCCTCGTGGTGCACCTCGTCCCAGCTCAGGCCGAGGGCATTCACCAGGTACGCCTCCAGGATGCGGTGCCGTCGAACAACCTGGACGGCGATGCTCCGGCCGCTGTCGCTGAGCGTGATCGCACCGTACGGCTCATAAATAATGTGGCCGTCGCGGGCAAGCTTCTTGAGCGTTGCGCTGACCGTTGAGGCGGTCACACCAATGGACGAGGCGAGCGCCGCCGTGGTGGCGGTGTCGCCCCACTCCTCGGCCTTCCAGATGCGGGCCAGATAGTCTTCGACCACTCGGCTGGCGCGGTTGTCGTTCATCGGGTTGATTCTATCCCCGGCCCACGTTCCGCCGGTCTGGTGGCATCTGCCGCGCCGCGGTCCACGCCACTGTCGTCAGCAGCGGAGGCTTCGGTACGGGGCCGGACCGCAACAGAAACAGTGCCGCTGAGCTCTGCCGTGCCGGAACCGCTCGTGTCGTCGTCCCTGCCGGTCACGGAGTCACGATCGGATGGTTCACGGCCAACCGCCGCCCTGAGTGACGGCAGGATCCCGTGCCGGTTGCGGACAAGCAGCACAAGCGCGAGGACCAGATGAATGGCACTCAGTACGTAGCGTCCGGCCTCGTCGGTGACACCAAACTGGACGGCGAACAGGGCAAGAAGCGCGATGGCCGCCCAGCGGTGGAACCGGAGCGAGAGCAGGATGGCGACACCAAGCAGCGTCTGGGTTGCCGTGAGAACAAACTCCTCAACCTGGCGGCCATCCAGCGGCAGCGCGCCGCCGGTCCCGCCGCCCAGCGCGTGCGCAATGGGCAGTGACCCCACCAGCAGGCTCCACTGGTTGATCTTTGACGCGATCAGGGTCACCAGCGCGAGGGCACCGCGACCGCGCAGGGCAAACAGCACGGCGATGATAAATTCGGGGGCCTCGGAGGCCAGCGGAGCAAGCCACTGCACCAGGACATAGCTGGAGATGCCGAGTGCGCTTCCCGACTCAACGAGGGCTTCGGCAAAGGGCTCGGCCGACAGCAGGATGATCGTTGCGGCGCCCACAAACATGCTGATCACGGTGATGCGCCGTGGCCGCTTGGCCATTCCAGCGATCAGCGCAGCGGCGCCAACAAACTCCTCCTCGTCGTCATCCTCTGTTGACCCGGCCCGCCACAGGTACAGGCCAAACATCACGATGAGAACAACGCCAAACCAGATCGGGATCGACCGCATCAGCGGAATGGCGAAGGCAAAAACGGCCAGGATTGCGAGGAATCCGATGTCGAGCCTGGCTGAGGCCGGGAGCTCAAGTGAGCGGCCGCGGCGGCTGGCGGTGCGGCCACCGGTGCCGGTGCTGGCGCCGGAGAAGTCACGGGCCGCGCGTCCAGCCACCTTCATGTGCCGTCTCCGCTCGGCCGCGGTCGCCACGGCGATGGCAATCAGCACAACAAGTGGCCAACCAAAGCCGAGTAGGAGCCGGTTGGAGCCGGTCATATTGGCCGCGGCGAACTGCTCATACGCCGGGTCGCTTCCTGCCCGGAAGGCGTAAAACAGGTCAACGGCGTACTCGGGGAGCACCGCGATGAGCGCAAGAAGTGCGACAGCCAGCGCCCCGGAGATGTCTTTCTGGGCGGCCTCGGCGGCCCAGGCAAGCAGGAACGATGCGGCCACGACGGCGGCGCCAAAAATGAGCATCGCGGCGACGGGCGGAACATGAATTCCGGTGAACCGGATCGCAAGCGCCGGAGCGGCGACAAGCAGGCAGATGACGATCCGCCGAAGCAGAGCAGGGGGCACGATAATCCTCACGGTCGTGCGCACCCGGAGGACAGCAGTCTCCGGCCACGCGACATGGCCGAAGGTCTCGTTCGCCCTGGGGTCAGGGTGGCCCGCCGGGCCGATCTCCGTGATCAGCCAGCATGTCGACGATGCCGCAGTGCCGGGTGACCGGCGGTGGGAACTACTCCCCTTCGATGTCCTCAGACTTTCAGGGCACCCGCGGGTGTGTCGACGGACAGCTGAGGATGTGAGTCATCACACTGTCGGACGACTGTCCGATAGAGCAGATCAGAGCCGATCAGAGCAGAGCAGAGCAGAGCGGATCGGACCCGATACGGCGAATCAGAGCCGAGCGGATGCCGCGGCGATGACACCGTCAAACACCAGCTCGGCCGCGCCGATGAGCAGGAGGTCGCTCCCCAGCTGTGCGCCCACAACCTCAACGCTTCCGCGTGAGGGGGCCAGCGTCGTGTCCTCAAGCAGCGTGAGGAATCCGGCATGGTCACGACCAAGCAGGGACGAGAGGAAGCCGCCAAGAACCACACGTTCCGGGTTCAGAATGTTGACCATGTTGCCGACGCCAACACTCAGGATGGCGCGCTGACGTTCGGCCTCAACCGTGAACGTCGCGTCGTCTGATTCTCGGATCAGCCGGTCAACTTCGTCCGGCCCTGCACCGCGGCGGCCAAGAGCGGAGAGCAGTCGCCGTTGATTGACGGCCTGCTCCAGCTCAAGACCGGCCTCCGAGCCGGAGCCGGGAGGGGGCGCGACCCTGTTGTGGCCGAACTCGCCCGCGTACCCCTCGGCACCGCCGAGTAGCTCGCCGCCCACAATGATGCCGCCACCGATACCACTGGGGCCGCCGTTCATGTAGAGCACGTAGGAACTGCCGGTCGCCGAGCCAAACAGCTGCTCGGCGCGTGCACCCAGGTTGGCGTCGTTCCCCGCCCAGACGGGCAGTCCCGTTGCCTCGGCAAGGAGCGCGCCGAGCGGTTCATCCGTCCAGCCGAGGTGCGGTGCATCCCGGACAAATCCGTCATTGCTGCGGACAAGACCGGGGACGGCGACACCGATGCCCGCCACGGTGAGGCCGCGAAGCGCCTCATCCATGCGGCCGATGAGCGTGCCGGCGATCTGGACCGACTCCCTCACCGAGGGGGGCTCCTCCATCTCAAAGCGCAGTCGTGTGACAACGCGGCCGTCAAAACCAACGATGGCGATGGTGACCGCGTCAACCTCGGCGATCATGGCGATCGCGACAACCGAGCGGGACACCTCAACCAGGGGGCTGGGTCGGCCGGCGCCAGCGGCCGCGGGTGGATCCGACTCGATCACGAGGCCACGGGAAACGAGCTCGGCAACCAGCGCGGCGATTGTTGAGCGGTTGAGTCCGGTGCGCCGGGTCAGCTCGGCCCTGGTGGCGGAGCCGTCGCGGTGCAAGATGCCAAGAAGGAGCGACAGGTTCCCGCTGACCGCGCGCTCGGTGACGGGGGTTGAGCGGTGAGGGGTTGAGTGCATTGGTGGCAATCCGTGTCTGGTGGGATGCGCCGGGGCTGCGTCAGGTGGGCGCTACGTATCTTGCGCCGAGCATAGCCGGACACGGCGGTGATGCGAATTCCCGGGACGTCGCTGCGCATGCCGCGTTTTTCTTTGACACGACCGCCCATCGGTGCATATGTTGTGTAACAGAACAAATCACCATCGCTGTTGAGACAAAGGACGTGCCATGTCACTGACCCCCACCAAAGCCGACAAGTTCTCGTTCGGACTCTGGACGATCGGTTACAACGGTGCCGATCCCTTCGGCGGCCCCACCCGCGCCCCGCTTGACGTCGTTCACGGCGTTGAGAAGATCGCGGAGCTTGGCGCCTACGGCCTGACCTTCCACGACGACGACCTGTTCGCCTTCGGCTCCTCCGACGCCGAGCGTCAGACCCAGATCGACCGCCTCAAGGGTGCGATGGCCGACACCGGCATCGTTGTCCCGATGGTCACCACCAACCTCTTCTCCGCCCCGGTTTTCAAGGACGGTGGCTTCACCTCCAACGACCGTGGCGTTCGCCGTTACGCTCTGCGCAAGGTCATCCGCAACATCGACCTGGCCGCTGAGCTCGGCGCCAAGACCTTCGTCATGTGGGGCGGCCGCGAGGGCAGCGAGTACGACACAGCCAAGGACGTTCGCGCCGCACTCGAGCGCTACCGTGAGGCCGTCAACCTGCTCGCCCAGTACGTCACCGACAAGGGCTACGACATCCGCTTCGCCATTGAGCCCAAGCCCAACGAGCCCCGCGGCGACATCCTGCTCCCCACGCTTGGCCACGCCATCGCGTTCACCGAGACCCTCGAGCGCCCCGAGCTGTTCGGTGTGAACCCCGAGGTCGGTCACGAGCAGATGGCCGGACTGAACTTCACCGCCGGAATTGCCCAGGCCCTCTACCAGGGCAAGCTGTTCCACATCGACCTCAACGGTCAGCGTGGAATCAAGTACGACCAGGACCTCGTCTTCGGTCACGGTGACGTGCAGAACGCCTTCAGCCTGGTTGACCTGCTGGAGAACGGTGCACCCGGCGGAGGACCCACCTACGACGGCCCCCGTCACTTCGACTACAAGCCGAGCCGCACCGAGGACGAGAGCGGCGTCTGGGACTCCGTCACGGCCAACATGCGCACCTACCTGCTGCTGAAGGAGCGCGCCGCTGCCTTCCGCGCCGACCCCGAGGTCCAGGAGGCGCTTGCCGCCGCGCAGGTTGACGCGCTCAACACCCCGACCCTCAACGAGGGCGAGAGCTACGACGACATCATCGCCGACCGCAGCGCCTACGAGGACTTCGACGCTGACGCTCACTTCAACGGCCACGGCTACGGCTTTGTCCGCCTGCAGCAGCTGACGATCGAGCACCTGCTCGGCGCACGCGGCTAGTCACTCGGCTGTGCGCGTCAGCGCACACCGGAACGGTCAGGGCCGGGGGAACGGCGGTGTTCCCCCGGCCACGGCTGTCTCATCGCACGTCACCGGTCCATTCCCGCACACTGGGTACCGGACCCCTCGTTTTAATGGCCACAGGCCCCAGGAGAACACCATGCTTGTCGCGGGAATCGACTCGTCAACACAGAGCTGCAAGATCGTCATTCGTGACGCAGAAACCGGAGCGCTTGTCCGTGAGGGCCGGGCATCCCACCCCGACGGCAGCGAGGTTGATCCCGCGCACTGGTGGAGTGCCCTCCAGGAGGCGGCGGCAGCTGCCGGTGGCCTCGACGATGTTGACGCACTCTCCGTTGGTGCGCAGCAGCACGGCATGGTCGCCCTGGATGCGGAGGGGCGCGTCATCCGTGACGCCCTGCTCTGGAACGACACCCGCAGTGCCGATGCCGCAACTGATCTGATCGCCGAGTTTGGTGTTGAGCAGCTGGTTGAGCGCACCGGACTTGTGCCGGTCGCCTCATTCACCATCACCAAGCTGCGCTGGCTGCGCGACGCCGAGCCGGAGAACGCTGCCCGTGTTGCCGCCGTTGCCCTGCCGCACGACTGGCTGAGCTGGCGTCTGCGTGGCTACGGCCCCGAGGGTGAGTCGGAGCGCGGACCCGTCCTTGAGGAGCTGACCACCGACCGCT
>JBQELM010000152.1:0-5725 GCA_052103915.1 Mycetocola sp.
GGCGGAAGTCGACCGCAGCCGTGTAGTTGGTCCAGGAGTGGTCACCGAGCACGGTCGCCGGGTTCTCCGTTGACACGTTCCGCTGTGAGCCGTCACCCCAGACGTTCCAGGTGTAGCCGCGGTTGTCGGCGTGGATGCGCTGTTCCATCACGTTGCCGCGCTCTGAACCGGAGTCAATAACCTCAAACGCGCCGTTCTGGTCGGCGGTGTAGCGGGGTGAGCCGCCCCGACGCTCCACGTAGTCCATCTCCACACCGTTGATAGACGCGGATGGGTAGTCGGCGTATTCAAAGTCGTCGGTGTACGGCAGTGGCAGGACGGTGTCCGTGGTCTCCGCCGCCCAGTCGCCGCTCCGGTAGGGCTCGGTTGTGCCGTCCAGCCCGTCGGCCAGGGTGGACAGTGAGACGACCGAGTACGGCTTCACCTGCACCCGGTACACCTGGTAGTCAACGCCGTCGATGGTCTCCGCACGGACCGGAAGGACCTGCCCGATGCGCTTGAAGTGGTTGGCGTCAACGGCCTGGTCGCCATCAGGGCCACGTGTCTCCCACACGGCGAGCGCGGTATCGGCAGTGGTGTCCAGGTTGGCGACCTTCACCTCTGTGTTGCGAACCCGTGAGGTGTTGTTGGCGTGCACCTGTGAGAACTCGAGCGCCTCACCGCTGTCCACGTCGGCCTGCGGGGTGCGCAGGGTCAGCACGGTCTGCGTTGAGGTGTCGACGACGGTTCCGCCGTCACCCTTCTGCCCGTCACCGCCGGAGGCACCCTCAACGTACTCCCACCCGTCGCCGATGAACTGCTGGAAGTGGCGGACCATGGTGATGCCCACCCCGCCCTCAAAGTAGCCGGACCACGGGTCTGAGGCCCGGATCAGGTGCTTGGGCGAGTACTGCGATCCCTCATACATGGCACTGACCGCTGGCTGGAACAGGAACGTGGTCATGTGGCCGGGGTCGGCCGCTGAGCCGGCCCAGCTGTAGGCGTTGATGAAGCGGTCGGCGATGTCAACGGCACCAACCGTTCCGCCGATGCCGCCCCTGGCCGGGTCTGCCTGGACCCGGTACTCGGGGTCGATCATGGGGGCCACACCCTCGGAGTACAGCACCTCCATGCCGAACTCCTTGTTCAGACGGGTCAGTGCGGGGTCACCGGCGATGTCGTAGTGGTAGCCGACCGCGTCCACCTGCTCAAGCGCGGCGGGGCTGGCCAGGATCGCACGGGAGACGGCTCCCACGTTGCGGTACGAGTCGAGCGCGACGATCTTGACGTCCGAGTAGTCGTAGCGGGCGTCGTCGGCCTCGGCGTCGGCCTCCAGCCGCTCGGCGAAGTCAACGGTCCAGGCCAGCTCTGACGTGATGTAGTTGGCGTGCACCTCGTTCTGCGACGGCGACAGGTAGTCAAACTCCACACCGTAGGTGTCGTACGCCGCGTCAATGGTCTCCTTGTACCACTGGTACCGCAGCTCAGCGTCGCCCTTGGTCCAGGACGGCTCACCCCAGCGCAGCGCCTCAACCTCAATGTTCGGGTTGATGGTCTGGGCGTCGGCGATGAAGTGGAATCCGGCACCGCGCAGCACGTTGGCCGGTTCGTCCGCGCTGCGCTTGGTGGCGGGTTCGGTTCCGGAGGAGGTGTTGTTGTCTGCCCCCAGCTCCACCTTGATGTGTTTCAGGCCGGCACCGGTGTCCGGGTCAAACAGCATGTTCATGATCCGCCAGTACACCTCCGGCTGCTCCTCCTTGTAGTCGAGGAGCAGGTTGGAGGTGTTGTTGCAGGAGACGGAACCGAAGCCACCGAAGGTGTTGTACGGCAGACCGTCCTCACCACGTTCCACGTCCTCACCGTTGACGAGCAGTTCAGCCCACTCGGCGACATCGTCGTAGCTGAGCGTTGGCAGCTCAGCCGCTGTGCTGTGGTCACCGGGATCGCTGGGTGGTTCCGCCGCGGCTGGCGCGGCGGTTCCCGGTAGGAGGGGCAGTGTTCCGGCCACCACGAGCGTGACTGCGGCAAGCGCACTCACGATCCGGGCCGATGACGTCGTTGTCATACGGTGTCCTCATCGTTAAGGGGGCGATTGAGGGAATCGAACCACCACCCCCACGCGAGGTACAGCAAAGCGTTCAGAGTCGAACACTCTTGATCAGATTCGTACAGCTTTGATGGGTGAGCGCGCTAGATTCAAAGAACGAGTCACACCGGATCAAAGGAGATCACCGCGTGTCCCGCAGCGAGCCACAACCGTTTGGGCTGTCGCGCCGTGAGCGCATCCTCGACGAGCTCCGCCAGAGCGGATCCGTCCGGATCGCCGAGCTGGCGCAGACACTGGGGGTGTCGGAGCTGACCGTTCGACGCGATGTCGGAGCGCTCGCGGACCGGGGTCTGCTCACTCGAGTGCACGGTGGTGCGACCCTGCGCAGTCGACTCGACACCTCCGTGCCGCAGGTCCCAACAATCAGCTCACCCCGGTTCAGAGTGGGCATGGTTGTCCCATCGCTCAGCTACTACTGGCCGCACATCGCGATCGGTGCGCGGGCCGCAGCCAACGAGGGCGGGGTGCAGCTGATCCTGCGCGGAGCCAGCTACGAGGCCGCCGATCAGCGCGAGCAGATCAGCCGCCTCCTTGACACCGCCGGACTGCACGGGCTCATCGTTGCACCGGAAACAGCCGGGCCCGACGGCCGAACCCTGCTGCACTGGCTCGATCAGCTCCCCCTGCCCGTTGTGCTGGCCGAACGCCGCGCACCGTCCACCCTGCCGCTGACCCGACTGGAGTGGGTGTCAACCGACCACGTCCTGGGCGGGGCCCTCGCCGCCGAGCACATCGCCCGGTTGGGCCACCGCCGAGTTGGCGTGCTGTCGTCGCGGGGGTCCCCCACGTCCCAGCCGCTCCGGCACGGCTGGGAACGGGCGCTGCACGACTGGGGTCTGGAGCAGACCATCGACCACGACGTTGCCGGGTCACTGGACGATCAGAACGCCGACGACCGCGAACGGGCCGTCAATGCTCTGCTTGACCAGTGCTCAGCCACCGGGACCACCGCGCTCCTGGTGCACGCCGACCCGCAGGCGGTGCACATCGTGCAGCACGCCCGCGACCGGGGGTGGACCGTCCCTGGCGACCTCTCGATCATCGCCTACGACGACGAGGTCGCCGCCAGCGCCGAACCACCCATCACGGCACTACGCCCACCCAAACAGCAGGTTGGCCGACTCGCCATCGAGACCATGATCGCTCGACTCAGCGAGGGACCGGAGCGCCCGGTGCAGCGCACACTCCTGCTGCCCGAGCTCCGGGCGCGGGCCTCAACGGCACCGCCGCGTACAACAAAAACCCGCCCTCACGAGGCGTGATGGCGGGAATGTGTGGTGATGAAACTGGCGGAGACGAGGGGATTTGAACCCCTGGTCCCCTTGCGGGGACTCCACCTTAGCAGGGTGGTGCACTCGGCCGGACTATGCGACGTCTCCAGTTTGCCCCGCATGCGAGGCGTACCTGGATCAGCATAACGGAATCGGGCGGCTGAAACGAATCGTTCTCTCCAACGTGTCCACCCGAGCGCGTCGGATCACACCAGAAGCAGCGGAACGCCGCCGATCATCACCAGGCTCCACACCGCGTGCACCATCATCGCCGCCCACAGCCGGCCGGTCACCCTCCGAGCCCAGATGCACGCAATCGCCAGCAGTGGCGCGGCCAGAATCAGCGCGGGGTTGCCCGTCGCCAGGGTGGAGAGTGTGTAGGCGATCGTGGCAACACCGTCACCCAGAGGGAACCGCCACAGCGACGGGAGCGCTCCGCGGAAAAACGCCTCCTCACCCAGGCCGGTGATGAGCGCAACAATCACCGTGACCAGGAGCGGGGCGTTCTCTGCGCCGCGCGCGGCCGTATCAACGGCCGGTCCAATCACCGGCGCGTTGATGAGCAGAAGCGTCCCGGCAAAAAACACCGCCGCAGTGCCCACGCTGATCAGCAGGGCCCGGACGAGCGCCTGGCCGGTGCGCGGTCGAGTGCTGTCCGACGGTGCCGTTTGCCCGTTTCTGGTCAGCATCCAGGCGAACGCAAACCACACCGCAGCCAGCGTGAGGGCAAGCAGAATGAACACCGCAGAACTGTGAATGGACGAGAACGTCACCCACAGCAGAGCGGTGCCGAGTACCGTGAACAGCACGGCGACGAGCACACGCATCACACTCGGGCCTGCACTGCCCCCCACTGTTCGCTGCGTCATCGTTGTCCCTTCGGAGCACCATGCGAGTTTTAGTCACCGGCGCATCCGGTTACGTTGGTTCCCGGTTGATCCCTCACCTGCTCAGCCAAGACTATGAGGTCAGGGCCGCGGTCCGCTCCCCCGCCAAGGTCGCGGAGGCCGCGTGGCTTGAGCAGGTTGAGCTTGTCCGGATGGACGCCGGCGAGCCCGCCCAGGTGGCCGCGGCCCTCCGCAGCGTGGACGTTGCCTACTACCTGCTGCACTCGATGGACCACAGCGACTTCCGCGGCACCGAGCTTGCCCAGGCCACAGCGTTTGGCCGCGCCGCCGCAGCCGCCGGCGTCTCCCGCATTGTTTTCCTTGGCGGCCTGGTGCCGGACAACTCCACCGATCAGCTCTCTGAGCACCTGGGCTCACGCCTGGCCGTGGAGGAGGCGCTGCGCGACAGCGGCGTCCCCACCGTCATCGCGGTCAGGGCGGGGATCCTGCTCGGCGGTGGCTCCACCTCGTTTGAGCTGATCAGACGGCTGGTTGAGCGGATGCCCGTCGTCCCGCTCCCCCGCTTCATGGACGCGCGGATTCAGCCGGTGTCGATCGCCGATGCGCTCGCGATTCTGGTCGCGGCCGCACACGAACCGGGCGTCAGCGGTCACATCGACGCGGTGGGAACAGAGGTCCTCAGTTACGCGGACCTGGTGCAGCGGTGCGCCACGGTTCTCCGGCTTCGCCGCGCATTCCCCCGCGTGCCCACGATTCCGTACCCACTGATCAGCGTCCCCGCCACCTGGGTCTCCGGTCTGCCCGGCCCAACGGTGCGAGCACTTGTGCCCAGCATGGCGGAGGACCTGGTGTCCCAGCGTGATGCCTGGGCCGAGCTTCCCTCGCTGAACGGTCGGCGGCGGGTGGGCATCACGGAGGCCATCACACGATCAGCCCGCCGCGCTGAGCCGACAGCGCAGGCCCGCGACGACCACGATCTGCTCCTCACCGATCCGCAGTGGGCTGGCGGTGACGTTGTGCTGACGCGGGACCACGCTCTGCGAACCGGGCGCGGCTGGTGGGCGCGGGTCAGCGGTACGGGCCACTAGCGAGGTGAGCCGGTACCGGCTGAACAGGTCACCTCGTTGGCCGTCTGCCCTGGAACGGTTGCCGGCAGCTCAAGCACGTCGGGGGACGCAGTAGAGGTGGGCTGGGTTCCGCCACCAACAGCGCCAACCCCCGTTCCTCCGGTGATGCTGATCGGCCGGTCGGCGCTGAGAGCGGCAATCAGCTCGGCGGCCTCGTCCGGGACGGGCAGCAGCCCCGACTGCTCGCCGCTGTCCCCCGCGATAACCGGGTAGCGGAGGAAGGTGATCGACTCCTGCGGGATATCGGCGACGGCCATGGCGATGGCCGCGATGGTCTGGGTATCGGACAGGCTGGTCGACAGTTGAAGGTTGGTCACCACGGCCTTGGCGATACCGTAGAGTCGGCCAAGCGTCTCGGCTGGACCGAGGCCGTCGCGATTTCGCGTCCCCTCG
>JBQELM010000153.1:0-5695 GCA_052103915.1 Mycetocola sp.
CGTCAGGCCCATCACGCTCGGTATCTACCAGTATCTGGGAACCCAGGTGTCCAACTGGTCGGCCGTGATGGCCACCGCCGTGCTCTCCTCAATCCCGGCCATTGTGCTGCTGGTGATTGCGCAGAAGTTCATTGCAGCCGGCGCAACCGGAGGTGCCGTGAAGTAGCAGCGCACCCTCCCAGCCGCCCACAGACGACCCATTTTTTAGAAGGAGAACCATGTCAGAACTCAGCAACCGTCCCGACCCGATCCGGGTTGTGGTGTGGGGTGAGAACCGCCACGAGCAGGAGCAGCAGAAGGTCAGGGACATTTACCCCGACGGCATGCACACCACCATCAAGGAGGGCATCGAGGAGAACCTCGGCGCCGCGGCCAGTGTCACGACAGTGACCCTCGACGACCCGGAGCACGGGCTCACCGAGGAGCTGCTCTCACAGACCGACGTGCTGCTGTGGTGGGGGCACGCCGCCCACGCTGAGGTGTCGGACGAGATCGTTGAGCGCGTCAAGCGTCACGTGCTCGGCGGCATGGGACTGCTTGTCCTGCACTCCGGCCACTGGTCAAAGATCTTCGGCTCGCTCATGGGCACCACCTGCACCCTGCGCTGGCGCTCCGCCGCCGAGCGCGAGGTCGTCTGGACGGTCAACCCCAGCCACCCCATCACCCGCGGCATCCCGCACCCGTTCATCATCCCCGAGCAGGAGACGTACGGTGAGTTCTTTGACGTCCCCGCGCCGGACGAGCTCATCTTCCTGTCCACCTTCGACGGTGGAGAGGTGTTCCGCTCCGGCATGACCTACCGTCGTGGCCACGGCAAGATCTTCTTCTTCAGCCCCGGTGACCAGGACTACCCCGTCTACCACCACGAGCACGTCCGTCGGGTGCTGGCCAACGGTGTCGAGTGGGCGCACAACCCCGAGGCCCCGCGCCGGGAGCCCGTGCTGCTTCGCTACGACCGCGACGACTTCTTCACCGGTCACGGATACCAGGGGGCGATGCACAATTGAGCGAGAACATCACCCCGTCCGGTCACGGCACCGGAGCCCCGGCCCGGATCGCCCAGGTCGGCGCGGGAGGAATGGGTAAGGCCTGGTTGCGGATGCTGCTCGGCCGCGACGACGCCGAGCTGGTTGGCCTTGTTGACCTGAACACGGACGCGGCCGAGGCGGCGCTCGCCGAGGTCGGAGCTGTGGGTGTTCCCGTGGCGCGGTCGCTGGCGGAGCTGTCCGAGATCCTGACCGCACGTGGCACAGACATCACCGCCGTGGTGAACGTGACCGTCCCGGTCGCGCACCTGCCGGTGACGCTTGATGCGCTGGCGCTTGGCTTGCCCGTGCTGTGCGAAAAGCCCGCCGCCCCTACCGTCGCGGAGACGCTTGTCATGGTTGCTGCCGCGGCTGACGCCGACCGGCTGGTCATGATTTCGCAGTCGCGCCGCTACTTTGCCGCACTCGACGCCTTCGTGGACGCCGTGCACAACCCGGCCGGAACCGACGGCGTTGGCATCCTGACCACCGACTTCGGCAAGGCACCGCACTTTGGTGGCTTCCGCGAGGAGATGGAGCACGTGCTGCTGGTTGACATGGCCGTGCACTCCTTTGACGCGGCACGGCTGCTGCTGCGTCAGGAGCCGGTCAGCGTGTTCTGCCAGGAGTGGAACCCGGAGTGGAGCTGGTTCGCGCGGGACGCGGCCGCCAACGCCGTGTTCGAGTTCGACGGCGGAGCCCGCTACCGCTACAGCGGCAGTTGGGTCAGCGACGGCGACGAGACCAGCTGGAACGGTCGCTGGCGTGCAACAGGTCGCGGCGGAACAGCCGTCTGGGACGGTGACAACGCTCCTGAGCTGTTCCCCGCCGGGTCACACGAGGGACAGGTTCTGCCCGTTGCCTCCGGTGTGCACCAGGAGATCACCGGCGCATTCAGTGAGTTCCTGCTGGCCATCGAGCCCGGATCCGATCGACCAGTTCCGGCGAGCGCGATTGCGGGCAACGTGTCAACGCTCGCCATGGTTGAGGCCGCTGTTCGCTCGGCGGAGACGGGCAGCGTTGTGCTGATCGCCGATGTCCTTGACGAGGCGTTTGCTCAGGCCCGGTCACGGTCCTGGTCACCCGGTGCGGACAGGGTGCTGGCGCAGGCGGCCGATGTGGCCGAGCTGCGTGGGCTGCAGGTTCACGTGTAGGGGTACACGTGTGGGGGAGGTGCGGGCCGGGTCGGGTGACCCGGCCCGCACTGTTGTGTTGCTGTCTGAGCCGCCACGGGGGTCGTGACTCACGTCTGCGACATCGAGTGGATTCCTGGCCATGATGTCCTGTGGCCGAGCTATCATTGGGCATCCCGTCGCACAGTGAGTGCGACCTGGACCCAACCCGGAGGTGAACGGTGTCTGACTCTGTGCAACGCAACGAATTCGTCAGCCAGACCACGCACAGTGCGCTGCTTGAGGGGTTAATGGTGAGCCAGACGTTTACCGAAGACAGCAAGGGCTACGTCGCTGGGACGCTGAGTGCAGACGAGCTTGTTGCACTCACACAGGAGCGGCTTGGACTCCGCCGCAGCGTCTGACCCGTACCTCGACCCCACGACGGGTGTTCTGATCAACCGGGTTGGTGCAACAACCGCGACTGAACTCAAACGTTTTGAAGCCGACCTCACCACCGGCCGAACGATCCAGATGCTTGAAAACGGATCTGTCGCGCGTACAAACGATACGAATGAACTGACCTCGATTCACCGGCACATCTTTCAAGACCTGTTCGATTGGGCAGGACACATCCGGACCATCGATATGAGCCGTGACGGAGGAGCCTTTTTCGCCCCTGCGGCAGGCATCGACCTCAACCTTGACAATCTTTTTGGGCTCCTTCGTGAGGAACATTTTCTGACCGGCCTTGACGAGGAGAGCTTTGTTGATCGGCTCGCGGTGTTCTACGACCTACTCAACGTCATCCACCCGTTCAGAGAGGGAAACGGGCGCACTCAGCGGTTGCTGTGGTCACGAGTGGCGTTTGACGCGGGGTATCTTCTCGACTGGCGTCCTGTCCACGGCGACCTCCTTGATGAGGTGAGCCGTGCGGCCCGAGAAGACGGCGACACAGCGGGACTTATTGATGCGCTTCGTCTCTGCGCAACACCGCTTCGGGATCACTGAACTTTTTCAACCGATCTGTCAGTCTGGAAAGCAACACCACTGGCGGAGGGAGCACGCATGTCTGAACGGGCTGTCCTGAACACGGTCACCGTTGTGGTCGCCCTGGGGGCGGCCGCGGTGGTGTGGAGCATCGCCCACAACGGGCTTCTCACCGTTGGTGTGGGAGTGGTGGGCGCCACAGCCATCGGCATGATTCGAGCGCTTGTGGGCCGGAGACGACTGCGGACGGAACTGGACCCCGTCGCCGGGGCCGCAGCGGCGCAGGCCGCGCTGCTCACCTCGCAACCACGACCGGCAATTGTCATCGACCCGGTTGGTCCCGCGGTCTCCAGTCTGACCCTCGACGTTGACCCGCTGGAGGAGGAGCAGCGCCGAACCGGTCGCCTGTAGCGCTCAGCCGGATTGTGAGCTGTGTCCCCCGTTGATGGAGCGGAAGAACTCCTCCTGATCCGCCGGCACCAGCACCTCGGTGTTCTCGTTCAGGCTGTCGCCGCGGAAAAACGGTCGCGCGCCGCGGAACAGCGCCCACAGCAGCATGAGGACACCCCCACACGCCAGCGAGCCGACGCCGATCACAAAGGTCCCGCCGACACCCCAGATGGTGGTGTTGCCGTAGTCGGGGCTGAACATGTCGATCGCTGACTGCACGAAGGCGTAGCTGAGCAGAACAGCCCCGGTCAACGGGAGGGCGCCTCTGACAAAAAAGTCACGCCAGGACCGGGTCAGATCGCGTCGGAAGTACCAGACACACGCAAAGCCGGTGATGCCGTAGTAGAAGGCAATGGCGAGGCCAATCGAGAGGATCGAGTCCTGCAGGATGTTGTCGCTGATCAGCGTCATTCCCACGTAGTACACGATGGCAACAACCCCCCATCACCACAGTGGCAAACGCGGGGGTGTGGAAGTCACGATGAACCGTGCCGAACCGGGAGGGCAGCGCCCGGTACACCGCCATCGCGAGTGCTCCTCGTGCGGTGGGGAGAATCGTGGTCTGGATGGACGACACCGCAGACGCCAACACGGAGATCACAAGCACAAAGGACAACGGCCCAAGGACCGGGTCCTTGAGCGCAAGGAAGATGTCGTTGGCGTTCGCCTCGTTGGCCAGCCCGATCCCGACCTCGCCCATCCCGGCGTAGGACATGGCGGCAACGGTCACGCCGATGTACGTCACAAGCAGAATCACCGTTGACAGCAGTGCCGCCCTCCCCGGAACGGTTGTGGGGTCCCTGGTTTCCTCGTTGAGTGCGAGGGTGGCGTCCCACCCCCAGTAGATAAACAGGGCAAGCAGGACGGCCTCAATGAAGCCGGTGTGATCGGTGAGCGCAAACGGGTTAAACCAGTCCCAGCTCACCGGGGTGGCCTGTGGGGCCTCACCGCTGCTGATGCGCCAGATGACCGCAACAACAAACAGGGCGAGGGCAAGGTACTGAATCCCGAGCAGGATGTTTTGAATGCGCTCGCCGAGTTCAATGCCGCGATAACTGACCCAGCTCATGAGCGCGATGAACATCACGCCGGTTGCGGTGACCAGCGGAACGTTCTCGGCCAGGTCGCCATCGCCAACCAGCCGCCACAGGTACTGGCCCGCAACCTGCGCCAGGTTTGCGAGAACAACAATGCCGGTCAGCGCCAGTCCCCACCCGGCCATCCAGCCCACCCACGGGCCAAACGCTTTGGTTGCCCAGGTGAACGAGGTACCGCAGTCGGGGACGGCACGGTTGAGTTCGCGGTAGGCCAGCGCGATGAAGAGCATCGGGACGAAAGCGAGAAGGAACGCGATGGGGGCCTGAGCGCCCACAGCCATGACCACAAAACCGAGAGTGGCCACCAGCGAGTACACGGGCGCCGTTGAGGCGAGTCCGATCACCGTCGACCCCCACAGGCCAAGCGACCCCGCGGCGAGTCCCTTCCCCTGGCCAGCTCCGGCCGGTGGGAGAAGGTCACCCGGGACCGAGTGCCGAGGGCGGGAGTCTCTCATGAGCCGACAGTACGGTCGGGGAGATCGTGGCGTCAACGCTCCCAACCGGGGCTGGGACGCTGTGCCTAGCCGCGTTCGGGGGCGGTCACGGTGATGAGGTTGTTCCACGGGTCGGTGAAGCTCAGGTCACGGCCGTCGTCGGCGCGCTGAATCCCGCCGTGTGCCAGGCGGTCGGAGAGCTCATCCACCCCGTCAGCGCTGGACAGTGCGATATCGACCCGGCCAAGGCCAAGCGCGGGCATCCGCGGACCGGCACCGTGGCTTGACCACACGTTCATCGCCATGTGGTGGTGGTATCCACCGGCGGAGACAAAGAGCGCGCTGTCGCCCATCCGCACGGTCTGATCAAAGCCAAGAACACCAAGATAGAAGTCGGAGGCCGTGGTGATGTCACCGACGGAGAGGTGGATGTGCCCCACCTGCGTTGCGCCAAAGAGGGCGGCGTCGCCGGGAGTATCGGCGCCCTGCTCTGTCAGATGCTCGGACAGGTACTGGTTGGGGTCGAGGTAGATCGTGCCCATCTCGATCTGACCGTGCGTCCAGCTCCACTCGCTGCGGTCGCGGTC
>JBQELM010000154.1:0-1792 GCA_052103915.1 Mycetocola sp.
GCCACCAACGGATGCTTTGCCGCTTGACCGTTTTGCGACGGGTGTCCAGTCGTCGCCGCTGTGCTCCCTGTGCGCGACGAGCTTGTAAACCATTCCGGCCGCGGGTGAGCCTGAACCTGTCACGACTGAGGTTCCAACACCGTAGGAGTCAACAGGGGCGGCGGCGAGAGCAGCGATGGCGTGCTCATCAAGATCGTTGGTCACGGTGATTTTGGTGTTGTGCGCACCAAGTGAGTCCAATTGCTCACGAACCTCGCGAACGAGGGTGCCCAGATCTCCTGAGTCAAGGCGGACGGCACCCAGTTCCGGACCGGCCACGCGGATAGCGGTGGCCACTCCCTCATGGACGTCGTAGGTGTCAACGAGGAGGGTTGTTGACACCCCGCTTGCGTCGATCTGCGCGCGGAACGCCTCTTCCTCTGTGGCGTGGAGGAGTGTGAACGCGTGCGCTGCCGTTCCCATGGTTGGCACGCCCCAGCGGCGGCCTGCCTCCAGGTTGCTTGTCGCCGCAAAACCGGCAATGTGCGCCGCACGGGCGGCCGCCACCGCGGCCTGTTCGTTGGCTCTCCGCGACCCCATTTCGGCGAGCGGGCGCGATCCGGCCGCTGTCACCATCCGGCTAGCCGCTGTCGCAACGGCGCTGTCATAGTTCAGAACGCTGAGAATGAGTGTTTCAAGGAGCACCCCCTCCGCAAAGCTTGACTGCACCGTCAGAATGGGGGACTGGGGGAAGTAGACCTCACCCTCGCGGTATCCGCGGATGTGTCCGCTGAAACGATAATTGGCGAGCCAGTCAAGGGTGCTGGACGACACCACGCCGTTGGCGGCGAGGGAGGCAAGCTCGTCGTCGCCAAAGCGGAACTCGCTGATCAGCTCGAGGAGCCGCCCCGTTCCCGCAACAACTCCGTAGCGTCGCGCGCCAGGAAGTCGGCGGGCAAACGTTTCAAAGAGGCACTCCCTGTCGGCTGTGCCGTTCTGAAGAGCGGCGTCGATCATGGTGAGTTCGTAGCGATCGGTGAGGAGCGCGGTCGAAGCGGTCATGGAGACAGCTTATCGACGCTCAACAGCGTAGGCTGATTCTCCGTGAACGATGCACCAATTGGAATTTTTGACTCCGGCGTTGGCGGGCTCACCGTGGCCAGAGCAATCCAGTCCCAACTGCCCAATGAGGCGATCCACTACATCGGTGACACTGCCCGTTCCCCATACGGTCCCAAGTCGATCGCCGAAGTACGCCGCTTTGCGCTTGAGATCATGGACGAACTTGTTGAGCGCGGCGTAAAGATGCTCGTGATCGCATGTAATACGGCATCGGCGGCTGTGCTGCGTGACGCACGTGAACGGTACTCCGTTCCGGTGATTGAGGTTATTCAGCCGGCGGTCCGGTCCGCGGTTCGTGCCACCCGAACCAAGCGGATTGGTGTGATCGGAACGGAGGGGACGGTCTCTTCTCGCGCGTACCAGGATGCATTCGCGGCGGCGCCTGATCTTGAAATATTTGCTCAGGCGTGTCCGCGGTTCGTTGAGTTTGTTGAAGCCGGTGTGACTTCGGGCCCTGAGGTGCTCTCCACCGCTGAGCAGTACCTTGCACCACTTCGTGACGCCGGCGTTGACACCCTTGTGCTCGGCTGCACCCACTACCCCTACCTGCGTGGCGCGATTTCCTACGTGATGGGGCCAGACGTGTCTCTCGTGTCGAGCGATACGGAGACCGCAAACGATGTGTACCGGACGCTGGTTGCAACACACGCAGAGCGCGTCAGCACTACACCGCCCGAGCACCACTACGAAG
>JBQELM010000154.1:1802-5680 GCA_052103915.1 Mycetocola sp.
CAGGAGCCAGTGCTGACGAGTTCCTCGGACTGGCCCATCGACTGATGGGAAGAGAAATTGCACGCGTTGAACTTGTCCAGACCGGAACAATTGATCTCAGGCGCCTGCGCGAGCATCGCGTCACTGACGGAGGAGAGAACCGATGACACAGCTACGAATTGACGGACGGTCAGATGACCAGCTTCGCCCCATCACGATCGAGCGTGGGTGGAGTGAGCAGGCCGAGGGATCGGCGCTGATTTCCTTTGGTCGCACCAAGGTGCTGTGCACCGCATCGTTGACGGCTGGCGTTCCCCGATGGCTGACCGGAAAGGGCAAGGGCTGGGTCACCGCCGAGTACGCCATGCTGCCTCGCGCGACAAACTCGCGTTCTGACCGTGAGTCGGTGAAGGGCAAAATTGGCGGCCGCACGCACGAGATCTCCCGTCTGATTGGCCGGAGCCTCCGCGCTGTTGTTGACACCAAAGCCCTGGGCGAGAACACCATCGTTGTGGACTGCGACGTTCTTCAGGCCGATGGTGGGACCAGAACCGCTGCGATCACCGGCGCTTACGTTGCCCTTGCTGATGCGATTGACTGGGCTGTGTCCAAGAAGCTTGTGTCGGCAAAGGCGACCCCGCTGACCGACTCTGTTGCCGCTGTTTCAGTTGGCATCGTTGGTGGTCGGCCGATGCTAGACCTGGCCTACACGGAGGACGTCAGAGCAGAAACCGACATGAACATTGTTGTGACGGGGTCGGGCTCGTTCATCGAGGTGCAGGGAACGGCAGAGGGGGCGCCCTTCAATCGCGATGAGTTGAACGCCCTGCTTGACCTTGGCCTGCTTGGCGGTTCGCAGTTGACTCAGATTCAGCGGGACGTGCGCGCGTGAGCGGTCTCGCTGTTGTCCTTGCCACTCACAATGCACACAAGGTTGAGGAGTTTCAGACCCTTCTCTCCCGTGATCTGCCCGGGCTCACCGTGCTCGGTTACGACGGCCCTGAGCCGGTTGAGGACGGAACCAGCTTCGAAGCGAACGCCCTGATCAAGGCTCGTACGGCTGCTCTCCATACCGGTCAGATCGCGTTGGCCGATGATTCAGGTATCGCCGTTGACATCCTTGGCGGAGCACCAGGAATCTTTTCCGCACGATGGGCCGGGCATGGGCAGGGTGACGAAGCCAACCGGACGCTTCTGCTTGCTCAGTTGGCCGACATCGCAGATGAGCATCGCGGGGCGAGTTTTCACTGCACGATTGCGGTTGTTGTTCCTGACGGGCAGGGCGGAATCGCCAGTGAGCGTCTTGCGGTGGGGGAATGGCCGGGCCGTTTGTCCCACGAGTCACGCGGTGAGCACGGGTTCGGATATGATCCCGTGTTCCTTCCCGCGGATGCCGAAGGCACAGCCGCAGAGCTGTCTCCTCAACGCAAGTCAGAACTGAGCCACCGGGCACGTGCCCTGAAAGCGCTTGTCCCCATTCTCACCGAGATGACAAAGCAGGGCGTAAGCGAATAACACTGACCGCCTGAGCGCGCGCGTTGACGCTACTGTGCGTCGCGCGCGCGTTTTTTGCTTGCCCTGTAGTGCCAGATGACCGGGACAACGGTGACAACGATGACGGCGAGAAGAATGACATCGATGTAGCTGGAGACAAAATTGGCCAACGGTGGGATGTAACCGAGGAGGTACCCCGCAAAGGTCAGCCCCGCACCCCAGACGGCTGCGCCCAGGAAGTTAAAAAGTGAATAGGTGCCGTAGGGCATGCGAGACACGCCAGCGGCAACCGGAATGAAGGTGCGCAGGATCGGCACAAAACGCGCAAGAAGAACGCTGAGTCCGCCGAATCGTGTGAAAAAGGCTTCGGCTCGAACAACGTTCTCTTTGGAGAAGAGCCCTGTTTCCCTTCGTTCAAAAACGCGGGGCCCAAATCGTTTGCCGATGAGGTACCCAACCTCACCGCCGAGGAACGCAGCCAGCGCAATTGCAGCGCAGACCCACCAGATGTCAACACCGATCCCGGGGGTGTGGGTCAGGAGACCTGTCGCAATCAGGAGAGTGTCACCGGGGAGCAGGAAACCAATCAGTAGGCCGGTCTCGCTGAACACAATTGCACACACCACAAGAAGTGCGAATGGTCCCGCGGCCGTCAGAATTGTTTCGGTATCGAGCCACGGGATGAGAGCTTGTGGGTGCATGAATCTCCGTGCCTCACAGGGTGATGCGCTTGGGGCGCCGTCAGCGGATGCCGACATGTTTATTTTACTCCCGGCCCTCCTCATCACTGAGGGGGGAAGATGTCCGTCTGGCGAAGGATTTTCTCCGCTGAAGCGGTACTGAATCTCACACGACAGCCGTGGTTTTCAGTGCGGGAGAAGGGACTTGAACCCTCACGCTCGAAAGCACAGGATCCTAAATCCTGCGTGTCTGCCAATTTCACCACTCCCGCGGAGATTCCAGGATAGCGGGCGTTTGAGGCGGGTTTTGACGCGGTGGACCATGTTGGTGCCGAAACGGAGCCAACGGGCGTACGACCGCGTCGACCAAACGCCGTCTTGTGGACAACCTGCCCAGGTCTGGCGAGCATGCCGCATGCTGTCCGCGTGGAGCGGGCAGTAGAAGACGTAGTCAGGCGTGTGCGCCAGCGAGTTCATCATGATGTTGACCAGGATGAACTTGGTGTTGTTGCGCGGGAGGAAACAGCGCGACGCGCAGAGGAGGGCAGGGCAGGGCGGGCAGAGGCGGTGTCTGACGAGGCGGAGCTTGAGCGCCGCGTCCGTGCTGAGCTGAGCGGCTTTGGGCTTATTCAGCCGTTGCTTGATGATCCATCAATTGAAGAAATCTGGATCAATGCCCCGGACAGGGTTTTTGTTTCAACGGGGGAGAAAACGTATCGGGTCCCCCTTGCGTTGAGCTCTCAAGCGGTGCGGGAGATTGTTGAACGCATGCTGCAACCCACCGGTCGACGGCTTGATCTCAGCTCGCCGTTTGTGGATGCTTCCCTTCCGGACGGTTCCCGACTCCATGTGGTGATTCCAGATATCACCGCGAGGGAATGGTCGGTCAACATCAGAAAGTTCATGACGGGAACACACGATCTGGTGAGCCTGCGTCGCAAAGAAATGATCAGCGATGAGGCCATTGCGTATCTTGAGCGCCGGGTTGGAGCGGGCGGCACCCTGGTTGTCTCTGGCGCAACACACACGGGAAAGACGACCGTCCTTGCCGCCGCACTGAATCAGTTTTGTGAGGCGGAACGTGTCATCACCGCAGAAGAAACCTTTGAGCTTTTGCTGACCATGACCGACCGGGTTGGTCTCCAAAGCCGTGCGGCAAACCTCGAAGGCACCGGTGCGGTCACGCTGCGACGCCTGGTGACGGAGGCGCTGCGAATGCGCCCAGATCGGCTGGTGATCGGTGAGGTGAGGGGCGCCGAAGCGCTTGACCTTCTGATCGCCGCAAATACCGGTGTTCCGAGCGGATGTACCATTCACGCGAGCTCGGCTGAGGACGCACTCCGCAAACTGACACTCCTGCCACTTCTCGCCGGGGCCAACATTGACAGGGGCTTTGTCGTTGAGTGCATCGCGGCAGGAGTGGATACCGTCGTTCATCTCAGCCGTGACGCGCACGGACGTCGCCAGGTCGCTGAAATCGCCCACCCCGTCCTGACCGACGGCGTTCTGCGGAGTCATCTCGTTTTTGCGCTGATGCCTGGCAACGGTGATCCTCGGCTTCATCGCATCGATCACAGCGAGCCACGCAACGCGGGGCGGTCCGGCATGGGCGGATATCCGGGACATGGGCAAGAGGCCAATCGCGATGATCGGGGAGAGGACGGAAGCTGGCGGCGAGGGCATACGTCGGGTCGAGGGACGCTGTCGGCATGATCGCGTTTGCCC
>JBQELM010000155.1:0-5657 GCA_052103915.1 Mycetocola sp.
GTTCTCCCCGCAGGCTGCGCTGTGAGTGGCGCTATTCACCTCGTGGCGCTGAGCCGAACGGTGTCCACCGTCGCAGCCAGGCATCAACTCCGGGGATGGCCAGGACTCGTGTGACAACGGATGCTGTCGTTGTGATGAATGCGGCAATTCCAAGGAGCCAGGTTCGTAGTTCTGGTGGCATCTGCTCGCCGTAGCCGTCCAGTGCGACCGTGATCACTTCGGGTGCGACCACAACCAGACCGAGCGTCGCAGGTATGCCGACGGCAAGGGCGGTGCGCCAGACTCGCTGGCGGGGGAACCAGATGGTTCCAGTTTCGTTTTTGTGCTTTGACATGGTTACTCCTTTGAGGTGAATCGTCCCCGTTCGTCGCGGGGTTGGGTGCGTTCTTCAAGGACGGAGATCCGAACGTCGTCGTGCCCGATACGGTCATCGAGGCGGTCGACGGCGTCGCGGAGCGAGCCTCCGTGGTTGGGAAGGACCTCGTGCTTGACGGCGTCTAGATCGCGGGTGACATCAGATTTCCAGTCACCTAAACCGTCGAGTTGATCAAGTTGGCGGGTGATGCGGCGCAGCGCGGGCCAGACCTTGGCGAGTGCTCCCCATATGCCCGCCAGGACGCCTCCCCAGATAATGAGGTCGCGAAGGGTGATGCCACCGGACCAGGCGATGAACTCGTCCGGCATCAGGCGTAGATCCTGTTTGCGCGGTTGATGTGCGTCTGCAATGCCGTCACGGACTGTCTGCCCCAGATCCCGTCGACGGTCACGCGGAGGCGCTTTTGCCAGGCCCGGATTGTCTGTGATCCGAACCGGCCGTCCTGCATGACGCCGAGGGAGCGCTGCAGCGCCGTGACGGACTGGGTTCCCCAGATGCCGTCGATCTTAACGACGAGGGAGTGGGCAAGGATCTTTTGCGTCGCTGTGATGGTCTGCTTCCCCCAGGCGCCGTCGACGAGAACACGTGCTGATGCAGTATCAGCCGGTCTGCCGCTCGTGTGGGTATAGGTGCCACGGTGGCTGGTCAGGGTGAGCGGGTTGATCTTCTTTCCGTTGATGACGAGCTCAAAATGCAGGTGCGGGCCCGTGGATGCACCGGGCTGGTCGCTGCGGGCGATGATTGCACCCTGCGGTGCCGAGTGGGGCGCCGCACCGACGGACTCGGTGGTGACACCGTGGTACCGGGTCTTGAATGATCCATGGTTGTATTCCAGCCAGTTGCCCCAGAGGGGGTGGTGATGCCCTGAATCGGATAGCTGACCGTCTGCGGCAAGTGGAACCCGGGTTCCACGGGCTACGCCAAAGTCGATGCCGGTGTGGTTGTTCCAGAATCCACCGTTGAGGCTGAGCCAGCGACGGCCGAAGCCGGATGTGACGGTGGTCAACGAGAATGGGAACGTGGGGGTTTGTGTCATGAGCATGTACTCCTTTCGGTGAGGGGAGCGCCCCGACATAAGGTTGGGGGCTTAATTTCTTGTTATTAAGGTCTGTTCGTTGTGTTCGAACCGTGGCGCTGGGGTGGGGCGCGTCACGGGCGCGCGTGCGTGCCCCGACCTCCTTTTCTGGCGTCCGTACGGCCCGTCAATCGGGCTTAACGGAAAGATTAGGGGTCCATATGGACGCATGCAAGCGGAGCGATCTTTTGGCCCCCATAGTGGGGTGAATGTGGTCCAAATGGACGCGTGGGGGGTCCAATGAGCGCATATAGTGGTCCGTATGGATGCAGACGGATACGCGGAGCGGTTCCAGCGCGCGGCCTCACTTCGGCTCAGGGCGGAGCTGGTGTTGCGTGGGCTGACGATCAAGGACGCGGCCTCGGCGGCGGGGCTCAGTTATGAGACGATCCGTCGATACTTCAGTGGTAAGAGGGATTTCCCTCTTCCCGCATTTGTTCAGATTGCGAAGCTGAACGGGATCGACCCCGAGGCGGTCATTGCCGAGGCTGATCGCCTAGCGTCCGAGTAGGGCTGCGACCGTTGTTCCTGACTCGTGTGCCGTGAGGGCGAGCTGGCGCAGGGTGGGGCAGCGGTGTTGTGTGCCCAGGGTTGAGTGGATCGTTGCGCACTTGTCGCAGATGGCTGACTGACCTTTCACGCGATACTCCTGTGATTCGTGCCCCGGCGTGCGGGGCGTGGTTCCAATGAATGAACCAGCAGCCACAGACATTTTATCGAATATATCTTCGAACTCAATCCGCTGGGGGCAGTGTTGCAGCCGCGCTCGGTTGCGGTGGATGGGGTGCGGGTGGGGGAAAGCAAAAAGCCCCGGCCGCATCGCAGAGGAAATGCGATGTGGTCGGGGCTAGCTGAGCCGGCTACGGGACTTGAACCCGTAACCTTCCGATTACAAGTCGGATGCGCTACCAATTGCGCCAAGCCGGCGGGTGATACGGATCCATCATAGGTGGTCCGAGTGCGCCGGGACAAAGTCGGTTCGGCCTGTCCGAGAGCGGGGGTATCGTTGGTGGGTTGCCTGTTCTGAGGCTCCTGGTTGTTCCCCGCTCCGGCGGGTGGAGGTGTTTTGTGTCACGTACCCGAGTTCTTGCGCTTTTTGGAGCGATTCTCTGCGGCGCACTTGTGGCCGTTCAGGCGCGAATTAATGGCGAACTGGCCGCTCAGATGGGCGATGGGCTTCTCGCAGCGGCGATCTCCTTTGGCAGTGGGCTGATCATTATTGCCGTCTTCACTGTTGCGCTGCCTGCCGGTCGCCGCGGGGTGCGCCGCATCGTCTCGCACGTGGCGGCAGGGGAGTTCCCGCTCTGGGGGCTCCTCGGTGGTGCCGCGGGTGCCGGGCTTGTTCTCTCGCAGAGCCTGACAGTCGGGCTTGTTGGTGTTGCGCTGTTCAGTATCGCGGTTGTGGCCGGTCAGACCGTGAGCGGTGTGCTCATGGACTTCTGGGGTGTTGGCCCCGCCGGTCGCGTGCCGATCACCCTGATGCGCGGTTCCGGTGCTGCGTTGACGCTCGTCGCCGTTGCCTGGTCGGTTGCAACGCATCTGGACGGGAGCGTGCCGCTGTGGGCGCTGCTTGTCCCCCTGCTCGCCGGGATCGGTGTGGGCTGGCAGCAGGCGATGAACGGTCGGGTCAAGCGTATGGCTGAGAGCGCCGTGTCCGCGACGTTTGTGAATTTTGTGGTGGGCAGCATTGTCCTGCTGCTTGGCATGCTTGTGCGTGCGCTCATTGTGCCGGGGGAGCTTCCCGCGCTTCCGTCCTCGCCTGTCCTGTACATCGGAGGGGCGATCGGCTGCATCTTTATCGGAGTTGCGGCCCTGCTGGTCTATCGCCTCGGCTCGCTCCTGCTGAGCCTGGGAACCGTTGGTGGGCAGATGGTTGCCTCGTTGTTTATTGACCTGTTTGTTGCGCCCGCTGGCGTTGGTGTGCCGGTCAGTACGGTTGTCTCCGTTGTGCTCGCCTTTGTGGCGATCGTGGTCGCGTCGCTTCCCGGCATCAAGAAAAAGCCTCGCTCATCGAAGTAGCTTAGGCTAACCTAAGTGATTGGGGTTCGGTTGTTCCCCACCACTGACGAGGAGCCAAAACGACAATGCCAGGACAGCGGGTCGCGTGGAACGCGGGCGTACAGCCAGAAGCCATCACCATCCTTCAGGGAGAGGGTGGCCTTGTGGTCAGCCCGACCAAGGTGGGGTACATCATCCTGGCCACGGACAAGCAGGGGCTTGAACGGAAGTTTGCGGTCAAGAACCGTAAGCGGAACAAGCCGGGTGTTGTGCTCTGCGGATCGCTTGACCAGCTGCGCGAGCTCGCGCAGCTCACGCCCGAGATCGAGGCGTTCTACCAGAAGCACTGGGACAGCGACATTCTGCTTGGATGCATTCTGCCCTGGCGCGAGGACGCCCTTTCGCACATCCCGGATGACGGCTCCATTGAGCTTGTCCAGGACGTCCGGCAGACCAGCTGCTTTGTGATCCGCTTCGGAACACCGGGCGAGCGCATTGCCGCTGAACTGTGGGACGCGGACAAGACGCTACTGTTCGCCAGCTCGGCGAACCCGTCGGGGCAGGGCAATAGGGGAGTTGTGGCCGGCATTGGCGAGGCCATCGCGACGGAGGCGGACCTGGTCATTGAGGCCGACGACTACGTCGCGTCCATTCAGCCGGATGCGACGCCGGAGACCAGGGCAGAGCAGGGCGTCATGGTGTCGTTTGTTGACGAGGACGGAACGCTTGTTCCCGAACAGCACGGCCAGCGCGGCGTGAGCCCCGTCCCCGTATTGATCAGGGGCGGCCTTGATGTCACAACCATCATGAGTGAGCTTGCCGCGGCGTTCCCCAGCTGGGACTACCGTCACGGACAGTACTACTAAGCAGAGCGGCTCCCTGGGGGACTACCTCTCGGGGCGGACCAATGGACGGGGCAACCCGACGGCCAGGCGGGATGGGCAGCCGGGCGGGATGAGCGGTCACACCGAACGACCTCCGGCGGGCTACCCGCGAGTGGTCCCATCCCCGCCCGCTAAAGACGAGGGCCCGGTACACCATGTGGTGTACCGGGCCCTCGGTCCATCCGACCTAGTAGACGTCCCTGACGTATCGCTTCTCGCGCTTCAACGCAGCAACGTAGTCGGCGGCAGCGTCATCGCCCAGTCCGCTGTGCTCGGCAATGACCTGGTGCAGAGCATCGTCAACGTCCTTCGCCATGCGGGAAGCATCACCACACACATAGAAGTGGCCGCCCTCCTCCAGCCAGGCGTACAGCTCAGCGCCCTGCTCGCGCATCCGGGTCTGAACGTAAATCTTCTCCGCCTGGTCGCGGGAGAACGCCAGATCAAGCCGGGTCAGCAGGCCCGACGTGCTGTACTCGGCGAGTTCGTCCTCGTAGATGTAGTCGTTTGCTCTGTGCTGGTCGCCAAAGAACAGCCAGTTGCGTCCGTCGGCTCCACGACCGGCCCGCTCCTGAAGGAACGCACGGAACGGGGCGATACCCGTGCCGGGACCAACCATGATCACGGGAGCGGAGTTGTCCTCCGGCACCCGGAACGCGGCGTTGGGCTGAAGGTAGATCCCGATGGGGTCTTCGCCGACGCGATCGGCCATGTGCGTGGACGCGACACCGCCGTAGCGGCGGTCGTCGGAGCCATAACGCACGGAGGCAACGGTGAGGTGAATCCGGTCGGGACTGTGCAGCGGTGACGACGAGATGGAGTAGGCGCGGGCCTGCAGCGGGCGCAGCAGCCCGGCAAACTCCTCCGGTGCAAACTGCGCGCTGGTGCTGAGCCGCAACAGATCAAGGCTGTCCTTACCCCAGAGCCAGCTCTCCAGATCCTTCTTGTCGCCCAGGCGCACAACGCGACCAAGCTCACTATCGGGATCAGCCTCGGCAACGGCCTGGATCAGGTCCTTCGACGGAGTGGAGATCTCAAGGGCTCCGGTCAGCTGATCACGCAGCGCCACACCGGAGATGTCCTCATCGCCGCTGGCACCCAGCTGCTCAAGCAGCGAAGAGACCAGGGCCGGATCGTTGCGGGGAACAACGTTGAGTGCGTCACCGGCGTGGTACTCAATGCCGCTGTCGCCCAGATCAAACTCGTAGTGCCTGATCTCCTTGGCGCTGCCGGAACCCGACAGCACACGGTTGGTTGACAACCGTGACGAGTACGGCGTCTTCTTCGACCACGGCGAGCGGGTCCGCGTGGGAGCGGGGGTCGC
>JBQELM010000156.1:0-5623 GCA_052103915.1 Mycetocola sp.
ACCTGGGGCAGAGACGGACAGGCGGGGACCATCTCCGCTCGCACCGGCACCGCAGCCTCCAACAGCATGTTCTTGGCAGCGATGCAGCTCATACAGCTGACACAGGTCCCGACTCCCCAGACCACTAGAATCGGCCACACACCGCCCAACAACCTCCGGAGTGAGCAATGCGCAAGTACCTTCTGAACACCTCGGTCCTCGGATCCGTCGCCGGGGCGTGGAGCGTCGTCAGAGCGACCAAGGACGGCCCACGGGACTGGAGACTTGTTCTGCTGTGGGTGAGCTGGGGCATTGGTGTTGCACTCGCGGTCGGTAGCGTGATTGAGCAGTCGAAGGAAGAACGAGACAGCATCTCACGCTGACCTTTCCTGCACGACGGCGTGTCGCCCGATATTCAGCGAAAATTCCTTGACACTTGGAGTGTTCCCATCCAGTCGAGGAGTTGACATGTTCGGTCGTCGCAAGCATCGCGCTCAGCCAGCGACCCCGGTCATCGAGACCACGGGGTCAACGATCGACCGGCCCCAGCTTGAACAGGCTGTTCGAACAGTGATCAACGAGCAAATCGGCGTGAACGGCCGCTGGGTCCTTCAGCGCAGAGACGACACCGTCGATGTGAGTGACACAATTTTTCAGGATGTTTCGTGCGCGTCATTGAGCCGAGAGATCATTGACGCCATTTTTAACGAGGAAACGGAACGGCCGGCTGGAACAAGCCCGGTTGTCCCGAGCGAGCGCCGCGACGCCCGCGAACAGCGCGACTACATTGAGCGCGAGCTCACCAGCATCGCGGTCTGGGCTGACCCGGAGCGTCACGACCCCGCCGTCATCTCCGACCGTATTGTCACACCCCGTACCTCTGACGCAGTAACCCGGAACGCGTCCGCGTCCTAGTCATTTCTGGCAGTGCGGGCACCAGGTCACCGCACGTTCCATGTCTGCACGTGGGCCAAGCTGCGACACACGGAGTGGCGTTCCACACCGGCGGCAGGGCTCTCCTGTGCGGCCGTACACCCAGGTTCGTTCCCCCTGCCGATCCCGACCGGTGAACACTCGACGTGTGCGATGCCGGTTCGCCGTCATCGTCCGAACGGCAAGCGATACAACGCGTCCCACATCCTCCGGGGTCATCGGACGGTTGGGATCGATTCCGGCGAGAAAACAAATCTCGGTGAGATACACCTGGCCAAGACCAGCAATCAGACGTTGATCGCCCAGCGCCACTGCCGCCGGAGTTCCCTGCGCTCCTGCTCGTTCAAGCGCAACGATGGCGCGATCGGCATCCCAGTCGGACCGAAGCGGGTCGGGACCAAGAAAACCAATTGCCTCCGTTTCCCTCTCGCGGCGGAGCACCTCAACCACGCCAAGGTCAAAGCCGACCGCCGTGTTCCGCGCCGTCGTCAATACGACCCTGGCAGCCCACCCTGGCCGCTGCCAGCGCTGGGATGACCCAGCCGCTATCACCTGCCAGCGCCCATCCATTCGCAGATGGGTGTGAAGGGAGTAATCTCCGATCCGGTGAATAAGGTGTTTGCCGTACGCATACACCTCATCGATGACCGCGTTGCCGAGATCAACCGTTGCCGCCCCAGGGACTCGAAGATCTGCGCTCAGAACACGCTGTCCCTTCTGCGCCGCGCTCAACCGGTCGGCCAAACGATGAACGGTATCGCCCTCCGGCATCCTGCCTCCCTCATGTGCACTGACTCAGCCCTAGATTGCCATCTCCCTCTGACAGTGACGTAAAGCCGGCTTACGATCCAAGCACCACAGCGTCGGCACTCGACGCCTCAGCTATCGCGCTGACACGGGTCAGCCCGACCCTCGCACCACGTCATTGTGATCGTCATCGGAAACAGGAACAGGAACAGGAACAGGAACAACTTCACAACACAGGCCGATGGGTTCCGCCGTGCGACAAAAAACCCGGACAGGAAAACCTGTCCGGGTTAGTGGTGCACCCCCTCGGACTTGAACCGAGAACCCACTGATTAAGAGTCAGTTGCTCTGCCGATTGAGCTAGAGGTGCAGGAGCGAGAAGTTTTTGCTGCTCGAACCAGAAAGTAACGTTACCACCGCGCCCTGGTCACCGCCAATCGGCAGCGGACTTCGGCGCGTCGGGAGTGTCGCGGCCGTCCACTCACCCCCAACTGAAACCCGCTCAAACGATAGTCTTGTCCCCATGGCTGACACCCCATCGCTTGCTGACGACCTCACCCTTGCACACGCTCTGGCGGACCGTGCCGATGCAATCTCTGCAGCTCGTTTCCATTCCAGGGACCTTCAGGTGAGCACCAAACCAGACCGCAGTTACGTCACAGATGCGGACCTGGCCGTTGAGAAGGCAATCCGCGATCATCTGGCTGCCGAACGCCCAACGGATGGCATCCTCGGTGAGGAGTTCGGCACGGAGGGCTCCACACAACGGCAGTGGATCATCGATCCCATCGACGGCACAGCCAACTTTCTTCGTGGTGTGCCCAACTGGGCAACCCTGATCTCGCTTGCGGTTGACGGCGTGCCGCAGCTTGGCGTGGTGAGCGCACCGGGTTTCTCTCAGCGCTGGTGGGCGGCAACCGGGAGCGGAGCATGGACGCAGACCACGTCAGATCCGGCACCTCGTCCGCTCAGGGTGTCCGGTGTCGCGTCGCTCGACGATGCCTCGATTAGTTTCCAGAGCATTGCCCAGTGGGATGAGGCCGGCCGTCTTGACCAGCTGACCAAACTGACCCGAACGGTCTGGCGGGATCGCGCCTATGGAGACATGTGGTCGTACATGCTGCTCGCCGAGGGCGTATTGGACGCGGTGAGTGAGTTCGACGTCAAAGAGTACGATCTCGCGGCGCTTGTCCCCATTGTTCGAGAAGCGGGCGGCCGCTTCACAGACGTTGATGGGCAGGACAGCATCAGTACTCGGAGTTCCCTGGCCAGCAATGGCCTCCTGCACAACGAGTTACTTGAGCGGGTTGCTCGCTAACTCCACTGCCCTCGTACTGACCAGTCTTCCTCCCACAAACAACGCACTACGACGATGAACCGTCACGTCGCTGGAATCGTTGTTCCGGCCGTCCCGGCACACCGTAACGGTGGCTCATTTCGACCACTCCGGCTGCCCTGAGGAGCTCCAGATACCGACGCGCAGTGATCCGGGACACCCCGGCGTTTTGCGCAATCCACGCGGCGGACTCCGGTCTGTTCTCTGGAACATGGTCGAGGACCCGCCTGGCCGTTGGTTCTGAAAGCCCTTTGGGGAGCCGCTGCAGTAAGAGTTCAGGAACCGTTCGAATGGGCCCGGTCCCCGCAGCAACGAGAGCATCAATCGCTCGCTGAGGGAGAGCGGATGATGGTTCGTGGCGGTCCCGATGAAAGTCGCGGTATGCCCTGAGCCTTCGGCCCAGTTCACCGGCGGTAAACGGTTTGACCAAATAGTCCGCGACGCCGGCGGCGAGCGCCTGCCCCACAGCAACCCGGTCCGAGGCCGAGCTCACAACGATGATGTCAGGCCCGTTGGTCCCGGCTATTCGAAGCCGATGCAACACCTCAATTCCGCTGATGTCGGGAAGGTGCACGTCAAGGAGAACCAGATCGGGTGCAAAATCCCGTATCCGTTCCAGTGCTTCTGCGCCGCTGTGTGCCAGCGCGACAACAGTGAAACCGTCAATGCCACCAAGCTGCCTGGCGTGCAGCTGGGCAACGGCATGGTCGTCGTCAACAATAAGAACTCTGAGTTCGGTCATCATGCCCCTCCACCGACTGGTGCCGGTTGTCGTGCCCACGACGCGGTGACGCTGGCCCCGCCGAGGTCCGAGCGAGAAATGAGCAGCGCACCCGCGCCCCCTGCGCAGATGGCCTGAACCGTGCTCAGCCCTTCGCCACGCTCGGGTCCACCGTCTCGTCGCACGCGACTACTGAACCCCCGCTCACAGACACGGTCAATCATGTCGTCCCGAATTCCAGGCCCTGAATCGTCAACGCGAATCTCGGTGTTGCCTGTTGTCACCCTCACCCACACGGAGATATCGGGCCTGGCTGAACCCGGCGCCCCGGCTGTGTCGCCCGCTCCGGGGGCGGCGGCTTCCGTGCCGCTTCCCTGTGCTGACACACACGCGTCAATGGCGTTGTCCACCAGGTTGCCCAGCACCGTCACCGTATCCACATCAGCCACGACCCCTGGCCTAATCTCACCACTCACGCTCAGACGAAGCCCCGCTGCGTCGGCCTCAGCGGCCAGGGCGCGCAGGAGCGCATCCACTCTGGCGTCCCCCAATTCACCGGTTGGCGCGTGCGGCGAATGCGGAACAATGCTCTGGATAAACCCCACCGCGTCAGCGTGTTCCCCCGCGTCGACAAGGCCCGCGATGACGTGCAACCTATTACGGAACTCGTGCGCCTGCGCCGCCAACCGCGCCTCGCCTATCCTCGCCTGCTCAAGCTCTATGGTCTGAGCGTCTGCGTCGCGGAGTCGGCGGTTCACCCGCGCCCCCAAAATAGCGCTCAGCCCGGTGCCAAGTACCCCGGCACCGAGGGCCCAGGGAAGGACACCCCCACGTGCGTCGGCGGCGTCAACAGCAATACGTGACTCCAGAATGCCTACAGAGGCGGTTCCCCTGATCTCACCATCCACATAGATCGGGACCTTCGCCCGGTAACTCTCGCCAAGCGTTCCGGTCTCCGTGCCCAGGAATTCTTCACCGGCAAGCACATCACCGGGGTCGGTGGACACTGCCTGACCCCGAAGCTCCACCGTTGGATGGGTCAATCTGATTCCCGCGACATCGGTGATCACAACGTAATCAACGTCGGCTGCGGCGTGGACCAGATCAGCGACCGGTTGAAGCCGAGCCGTTGCCTCAGCCTGAGTTACACCGGCGTCAGCGCGCAGCGCCTCCTGCACCTCAGGCAGTGCAGCGAGACTGCGTGACACCGCCCCCACCCGCTCCCCCACGATTTCCCTGAGCTGGCCCGCGTGAACCGCGGCGGCGACAACAACGGTGACGGCAACGCACACCACAACGATCACGACCTGAATTAACGGCAGCAACCGCGCCGTCATCTGTTCTCGTATCCTGCGCTTGCGCACGTCACCCCCAGAGATCAGCGTTGACCATTTGTGTCCAGTTACGACCATAACCCCCAGATGGCGCTGGGGCGTCTCCCACCGCTGACATAGTGGATCCACTTCACGGGCACAGCGCAGTGTCCAGAGGAAAGGCACGACATCATGAAAAAACAACTCACGGGCCTCATCGTGACCCTCGCCACCGTTGGCTTGGTTGGTGCAGCTGCTCTGGACGCGGGATCAACCGCTCAGGGTGCTAGTGCTCGAAGCACGCTCACGCTGATGGCACCGGCTGCTCCCGGCGGCGGCTGGGACACCTTCGCACGCGAAGGACAGCAGGCACTCAGATCAAACAGCATCACCAATAGCGCTCAGGTCATCAACGTCCCCGGCGCTGGCGGCACAATCGGCCTCAGCCAACTCATGCAAATGGCCGGACGCGACGACATCGCCATGGTGACAGGCGGCGTGATGATGGGGGCAACCGAGCTGTCCAAGACACCGGAACGTGTTGAGGACACCACGCTCCTTGCACGCCTCGCAGACGACTACAACGTGCTGGTC
>JBQELM010000157.1:0-5619 GCA_052103915.1 Mycetocola sp.
CCCACACCCACCCCCACACCCACACCCACACCCACCGAGGCTTCCGCAAACTCATAAAAATACGGCACCTGCCAGGCCTGCGTACGACGGGCCTGGGCACTGGGTGTTGTGATCCACGGTGCGTACACGCGGAAGCCGCGTTTACCGCCCGTCATCGCGGCTGATCCGGTCACAGGCTGAGCACCGGGTGCGGACGTTCCCGCCACAATCCCCCGCTCACGCAGCACAGCCGTGGGGAACGCAAACACCCCGGACCCCGCACTGTCGATTGCCACAACGTCGAGCGTGTCAACGCCGTCGCTGTCGGTAAACGGCACGGATGTGCCCTCGTCGTCCCGCTGCCAGACGGTGACAAAATGACCAACCTTTGTTGGTGTGGTTTTAGCCGTCCGGAATCGAACTCGTCGCGATGCCGCCTCAACCACAAGCCCGCCGTACTCGGCGTTCTGCGGTTCGGTCGTGATCCGTGCCGTGTTGGTGTCAATCGCATGCAGCAGTTCCTGCTGACCGGGGACGACGGCGAGCGCCCGACGGTAATCAGCGGGCACCGGGATTCGCTGCCGGTCCGCGCCGGTCGATGTGGTGTGCGGCATGGCTCGTCTCTTTCGTCGGGAGGTCCGGAGTGTCCCCCGTCCCTCACAGCACAGGCTATCGGCCACCACCGTCAGCTCGAGTCTCGTCGCTCCCCGTCCTGCCCCGTCGCTCGTCGTCCTGCCCCGTCGCGGGGTAGTGTCGCTGGAACCACTCCCCGCTCCCGATTGGACGCCGACGGCACATGCCTACCCACATCATCAACGGCGCGCAGATTGCCGGAATCACAGACCTGTACATCCAGCTCAACGCCACGCTCATGGCGGACGAGGACTGGGATATGGGGGCCAGCCTTGATGCGCTCAACGACGTGCTCTACCAGCACGAGGGCGCTGCGTCGCCCGATGACCCGGTTCGGGTGGTTCTGACGGATCACGAGATCGCCCGCGCCGCCCTAGGCATGGCTGAAACACGGCGCTGGCTCGAAGCCAAGCGTGAGCAGCCCGGCACGTTCAACCAGGACCGCATACAACACGATCTCAACGAGCTCACCAACGGAACCGGACAGACCTACTTTGATCTGGTCTGCGAGGTGTTTGCCGACCACCCCGACATCATCTTTGACCTGCGCTAAATCACCCCGAATCGTGCGGGGTTGAGCCGCGCAGAACCGCGGCAATACAGCACGTCGGGCGGTTGTGCCCTCCGGTTGTGTGATCTACGGCTGCAGGCTCCGGATGACGGCCGCCCGGCCGCGCTCGCCCTCGCGTGTGGGAAGCAGTGGGTACACATGAACCTGCCCCTCCCCCTCAATCCACGTCACCGTCACGCCCGCCTCTTCCGCGCGACGGCGCAAGAGATGAGCGTCGGGGTTCAGAACGTCCCGGGTTCCCGTGACAATCGTGATGGGCCCAAGCCCGTTCAGTTCTCCGGTGATGGGGCTCACAACGGGATCGGACAGCGCATCGTCCCCGCGCCAGTACTCGGCGAGGACACGGCCACCCGGCCGCGCCAGCCACGGGTCGCTCGGTTGCACAAGGTCAATGCCCGGGTTCGACCAGCTCAGGTCCAGCGCGGGAGAGATCAGCGTTGTGGCCGGCAGCACAATGCCGTCATCCCGGAGCGCCAGCGCAACGGACAGCGAAATCTGCCCACCGGCCGAGTCGCCCGCAATCCGAACCTCACGGCCCGCGGCCCGTTCCGACCGGACCAGCGCAACGACCCCGTCCCTGACCTGCCGTGCAGTGGCAAACGGAACAAGAGGGTAGATGGGGACAACAACACGCTGCCCCGTCTCCCTCGCAATCCGAGCGATCAGTGACCAGTGCGGCGACACAATCTCGTTCACCCAGCCACCGCCATGGACGTACACCAGGACGGGTGCGCTCCGGGGGTCACCGTGCTGCGCTCCCGGTGCGGCGACAACGTCAAACACGGGCCAGCCGCCGGGGTCGGGAATGCGGCGTCGAACGCGGACACCGGCTAACCGCGCCGGTGGCCCGTACGGTTGAGGGCGGAGTGCCCGTTCCCTGACGCGTTGATGCGCACCGTCAGCCGTGACAAACGGTCGATTGGCGTGCGTTGCTCTGAGGATCAGGGGAATGAGGGCTCCGGGCAGCTTCATACCCTCCATTGTTGCCCGAGAGCGCAGCAATTCCCACAGCTCGGAACGCTATTTTGCGCTCCTCCAGCGCCAGCTCCAGAGCCAGTTCCAGCTTCGGCACCGGCAACTGCACCGGCGTCCTACGTCCTGCGTCCTGCGCTGACCCGTCACCGGGCCCGCGTGCTGTTCCCGTCGTCCTCAGATGAGAGTGGGCCGTCAGCCGCGAGCGGTCGGAGGTCGTACTCATCGGGGGTGGTGAGAACCCAGCTCAGGGGTGCCGTGGCGTCACGGGCTGCTCCCACCGCTTCGCCGGTCGTCGCCCGAATCAGTGGGTCAAGCCAGTCGGCGACGGCATCACACACCACCTCGGTGAATTGTTCCCTGCTCCAGCCGCGTGGACGACCCGGCACCTCCGGATCCCAACCGTCCTCGCCCCACTCCACGCCAAACAGCGCACGGATCGGGTCAAGTTCGCGGTCAAGCTCCCAGGCGTGCGGTCCGTCCGCGCGAGCCATCACGTCAAATGGCCCTTCGGCGTCCTGGTCGACAAACACCGTGATGATGACGGTGTCCCCTCGCGGTGGAACGGCAGCGGCAATCGTGCCCAGTCGGGTAAGGACGTCGTCACTCGCCGCGGCAAGCACGGCGTCAAGCCGTGGCCGGAATGCGGCGTCGGCGGTGCGGGCGGGTTCGGGGGAATCGGCCATGCCCCCATCGTAGATCCCCACCCCGGCGACACCTGGCCTGCTCCTAGACTGGCCCTATGCCCGATTCCCCCGAGCCCCTCACACCGTCCGTCAGCCTGGAGGCACCGGTCCGGGCGGGGTCGTCCCTGGGATTTCACACCTCAACCCGGCTGCTCAACGACTCCCTCATCGTGACGTCCTGGGTGCAGGGTGTCGCCGCGACCCGCATCGGTTTTTACGACCTGGCCGAGGAGACCTGGCGGGTACTCAGTGGCGTGAGGGGAATGCTGACCGACGCCGTCCCCCTGCCCGGCGGAACCGTTCTGCTGCTGACCAACCTGGCCCTCGTAGAGGCCGACCCGGCAACGGCAACGGTCCTGCGCGTACTGCGGAAGGGAATCGGCCGCGACAAGAGCAACCTGAGGGTTGACGATGACGGTCACGCCGCGATCTGGCATCGCGACAGCGGCACCGAACTCAGGGTGGCGTTGGATACCTTTGAACTGGTCGGGCGTCGGGCCAGAAAACGGCCGATCATCCAGCCCACACCGCTGCCCGCTGCACGCGCCGGCGTGCTCCGAGTGCTGTGGCAGAGCGACACGGTCCTGATCGGTGCCACCCGTGATCGCCCCATCCACCCCCAGCAGGTTCTTGTCCTCGGCGACGACGGGGCCGAGGTGATCGCCCGGATCAGTGCTCGCGGTGGGGTTGAGAGCGTCGCCGTCCACGATGGCGGGGTGTGGGTGTTTCCGCCTGACCTGCTCCACAGCGCTGAGCTGCTGTGGGTGCCCTCGCTGCCCGGTCTGCCCGCGTCACAGGGGTAGTTCGGCTCACACCGGAACACGGATGTGCACCGGCACACCACAGAGCACCGGCAGTCCCCGTCGCACCGATAATCTGGCAGCCATGCGCCCCCACCAGATGACCGCCGTCATGAAGCGGGAGCACGCCGACTCCTACGTCGGTAGCTCAACCGACGTGTTCTGCTACGACGACCCCGACCGTTCTCGACTGTCCAGCATCACCGCCGCGCACTTCTGGTGGCCGCTGGGTGGCGCACCCACCCACTTTCCGGCCATTTTTGGTGAGATGACCGCTCTGACCACGCTGACGATCAACGGTTCTGGCCGGGTGGAGCCGTCGTTTTTGGCCGACGCCAGGCAGGAGGACTTTCCACCCCGCCTGACGAACCTCAGCCTCTCGCTTGATCACGGTCGGGTGCAGAAGTGGCCGCAGGTTGTTCTCCCACATCTCACCCACCTGTTCACCGGTGAGCAGATCCGCTTTAAGAACGAGATGCTGCCCCAGCTGACGAGCCTGTCGTTCCCACCGGACCGGGCGCTCAAGGCGCTGGATCAGGTGAGGGAGCTTCCGCTGACGGAGCTCAACCTGCTGAATGTTCCCACCGACGAGCGCATCTTTGACCTGCTGGCGGGGCGACCGCTTGAGCGTCTGGGACTACTCAACAGCAACACCCTGCCGACGCTGACGGGGATTGACCAGCTGCCGGGGCTGGTCTCGCTGCGGCTCAAAAACCTGCGGGCGCTGCGCTCGATTGGCGCGGCCAGGGGCCTTCCCCTGCTCAGCGATCTGAACATCCAGTACTGCTCGGCCATCACGGACGTGCAGACGATTGCCGAGCTGGCAGCGCTCCGCGAACTGCGCCTGATCGGCTGCGGAGCCGTTGGACTTGCCCCGTTGCGTTCGACTCTTGAGGGGTTGGAGCACGCCGACACGAGCGCGAGTTCGTAGCGGGTCCGTTGAGGCACCAAGAACAACGTGCGGGGCGACGCGGGACTCACAACCCGCGCGGCGCTATCCGTCGTGGGCGGTTTAAGGCTCGTGGTGGTGAGCCCCCTCGGGTCGCTAAGCCGCTGGCGTGCTTCCCGCAGCACGGCGATTCTCGGCCACGCGCCGCAGCGGAATCATGGCCGCCCAAAACAGCGGGGTCACCACCAGTCCCACAAGCAGCGTGTTCACAATCGCGGCAACGGCGTTGTAGTGGGTGCTGATCGGGTTGTCCCACGCGCGGGTCAGCGTGTACTCCATCGTGGCCGGGAACCCGATCGGCTGGTAGCGCGACAGGTCCTGCGTGATCCACGCCAACGGCCAGCCAAACCGAGCCTCGGTCAGCTCCGTCTGATGGGCCGCCGTGAAGGGAAACGCAAACACCAGCATGAACATCACCACGGCGGAGAGTGGCAGGAGCCACAGGTACAGGCTCAGCATCGACCGGAATGACGTCACCGGCTCAGCCTAGTGGCGGTCTATGACCTTCAGTTCAAGATCGATGAAAGCATTTGGAGCATCACACTATGTCTAGGCCAAGTACGGGATGATTGACTCGTGGATATATTTTGGAATCACACGGGTACAATCAGTGTCGCCGTAATCACGGCAGTATTGACGACCATAGTCGTTGAGCATTTTGCAAAACCGAAACTTGAAGCACGTAAACACCGTCTAATTAGAGATCGCCAGCAGGTGGATGAGGTTATTTTTGCATTCCAGAAAGCGGGACTCACTCTCGGGTCCATAATTATGACCGGCGACAAACCTTCCAACAGCATCATAGCCACTGTACGCAAAGAACGCATTTCCCAGCTTGCCCACGACCTTGATCATTTAGAGAACACTTTTTCACGACTTTCAGTGAGATTTGTATCTAAACATAAAGAGCATATTGGTTTGACTTTGTTTTTTATTGGCTAAGTCCGAGGTGTACTTTATGCATCAGGTGGATACGATAATGTTTTAGAATCCTAAATAGATAAATTCTCCGAAGACATCTCGATGTTC
>JBQELM010000158.1:0-5613 GCA_052103915.1 Mycetocola sp.
CAGCTCCTGCAGTGCGCCAATCAACAGCGCGGTTCCCAGGTGGCGCCACATGTTCATGGGGTTGAAGGCGGCAGCGGTAATGCCAGCCATCAGGCTGGTCAGCAGCGCAACCCCACCGCGACGCAGCAGGGACTGGGCAATCACACCGGGAAGAAAATACAGCCCGATCATGGCGCCGTAGACGATGGGGAGTGTGGCTGCGATGACACCGTGCAGATATCCCGTGACGGTGAAGGGGATTCCCGCTCCGACGCCAATGGCGGCACAGGTCAGTAGAAGCCTGGTGTTTAACGAATTCATGGGGGCCTCTCGACGCAGCGTTCCCCTCCTAATTTAGTGCAGGCTAAGTTGTGGCGCCATCATCCCCGCAGTGCGTCTGCGTGCACTGAGTTCTCCACGGTCGTGGCGGGGTTCGATTGTGGCTGAATGGGGCAGTACCGTTGGATGATGACCGCGGCCCAGGATGTTCTCCAAACGGTGTTTGGCTATGCCCACTTCCGCGGGCAGCAGGAGCAGATTGTTGAACAGCTGATCTCCGGCGGTGACGCGGTTGTCCTGATGCCAACGGGTGGCGGAAAGAGCCTCTGCTATCAGATTCCCGCGCTCGTTCGTGAAGGAACCGGCATTGTCGTCTCCCCGCTGATCGCGTTGATGCAGGATCAGGTCCAGGCGCTACGTCTGCTTGGCGTCCGGGCAGAGTTTTTGAACTCAACACAGTCGGCGCAGGAGCGCGAGCGTGTTTCTCAGGCGTACACCGCGGGGCAGATCGACCTCCTGTACGTTGCTCCCGAGCGGCTGTCGATGGACTCAACGCGGTCGCTGTTGTTGTCCGCGCCGGTGTCGGTCATTGCGATCGACGAGGCGCACTGTGTGTCGCAGTGGGGTCATGACTTCCGGCCTGACTACCTCATGCTTGGTGAGCTGGCGTCGCTCTGGCCCGGCGTCCCCCGGGTCGCGTTGACGGCGACGGCGACGAGGGCAACTCATGCGGAAATGACCGAGCGGTTGGCCCTCGCGGATGCCGAACATTTTGTGGCCGATTTTGATCGGCCAAACATTCAGTACCGAATCGCGCCAAAAGATGAGGTCAGGGCTCAACTGCGTGAGGTCATCCTGGCTCAGCGCGGCGCCGACGGCGAACCCGTGGCTGGCATTGTCTATGCGCTCAGTCGCAAGCGGGTGGAACAGATTGCCGATTACCTGACTGCACAGGGCATCACGGCACTGCCGTATCACGCCGGGTTGGATGCGGCTGTTCGGGAACGCACGCAGTCTCGGTTCCTGAGGGAAGACGGAATCGTTGTTGTTGCGACCATCGCCTTTGGGATGGGGATCGACAAGCCCGATGTGCGTTTTGTGGCCCACGTTGATCTCCCCAAATCCGTTGAGGGGTACTACCAGGAGACGGGGCGAGCCGGGCGTGACGGCCAGCCTGCGCTGGCCTGGCTGGCGTATGGCCTCAGCGACGTTGTGCAACAACGGCGAATGATTGAGCAGTCGGACGGTAGTGACGCCCACCGGCGTGCTCAGAGCCGGCACCTTGACGCCATGCTAGCACTGTGTGAATCCGTGTCGTGCCGGCGGCAGCAGGTGCTGCGTTACTTTGGGCAGGAATCCGATCCGTGCGGAAACTGCGATACCTGTTTGACCCCGCCTCAGACGTGGGACGGCACGATCCCCGCGCAAAAACTGCTCTCCACGATTGTGCGTTTGGACCGGGAGCGGGGCCAGTCCTTTGGCGCTGGGCACCTGATCGACATTCTTCGTGGCGCGGATACGGATCGAATCCGAACGCTTCGTCACACTGAACTGGCCACATACGGAATCGGAGCAGACCTGACGGTTGTGCAGTGGCGTGGAGTTGTTCGGCAGCTCCTGGCCACGGGTCTTGTGGCGAGCCGCGGTGAGTACGGTGTGCTTGGTCTCACTCCGCTCAGCGCCGATGTTCTGACCGGGCGGCACCACGTTCTGCTCAGGCAGGACACCATGACAGCGGCTCCGCGCGCGCGGCGGGCCTCCGCGGCTGTCGCGCAGGTGGCCGACGGCGATCGTGCCCTCTTTGAGGCGCTGCGTGAGTGGAGGGGTGCCCAGGCCAAGGAGCAGGGGGTCCCCGCCTACCTGGTCTTCAACGACGCCACGCTGCGCGAACTGGCCACGGTTCGACCGTCCCGGGTGAACGATCTTGACGCGATCACGGGAATCGGCGCGAGTAAGAAGGAACGCTACGGCGACCAACTGGTTGAGGTCATCATGGCCGAGCCTGGCAATGGGGCGTCATAGCGCCCCACCCGTTCCGCGTCTCCGCGCGACGAGCAGCGTGTGCCGACGGGCAGCGCACGCCGTCGGATGCTGACACACACCTGCGCTGACGGCGCGGCCGTGAGTCGGCCCGTGCGCGTTTGCGTGCGGGCGAACACCTGCTCACGCGGTGCAACCCAGGTGGTCGGGGTGGCGGTCTTGTGTGAAGTGTGAAGTGAATCCCCGCGCTGAGTGTGCCCGTGTTGGCGGAGACGCACCACGAACCTACGATGGCGCGACAGCGGGGCTTAGCGTGTCAGCACGCCGATGAAAACGCATCGGCGGCGCACGTCGGGATCCGCTGCGATCCCCGAACCATGGGAGGCGGTTGTGGTGACAACGGAGCACACATCAGTCGAACAGCCCCGAATTGATCGGGACGAGCTTCGTCGGCTGCTGCTTGGGAGCTGGCCGGAGCAACGGCTGGCATCGCGAGAGCTGGCGGGACGACCGGAGATGCAGCGCATTGAGGGTCTCAGTATGGACGATCACCGCGAGCGGGTTCTTGCTCAGCTTCACCTGCTGGTTGAGAACGGACAGGTGCACCGAGCGTTCCCCACCCGGTTGGGTGGTCACGACGATCACGGCGGAAACATCGCTGCCTTCGAAGAATTGGTGCTCGCCGATCCGTCCGTTCAAATCAAGTCGGGTGTGCAATGGGGGCTGTTCGGTGCAGCGATTCTGCACCTGGGCACCGAGTATCACCACACGACGTTCCTGCCCGACGCCATGTCTCTCCGGGTGCCGGGCGCTTTTGCCATGACCGAGACGGGGCACGGGTCTGATGTTGCGTCCATCGCGACCACCGCAACCTACGATCCGGACACCGCCGAGTTTGTCATCAACACCCCGTTCCGTGCCGCCTGGAAGGACTATCTCGGCAATGCGGCGGTCCACGGCACAGCCGCCACGGTGTTTGCGCAGCTCATCACGCGGGGGGTCAACCACGGTGTGCACTGTTTTTATGTGCCCATTCGTTCGGATGACGGGCAGTTCCTGCCGGGGGTTGGCGGAGAAGACGACGGGCTCAAGGGCGGGCTGAACGGCATTGATAACGGTCGACTTCACTTTGATCAGGTCAGGGTACCGAGGACAAACCTGCTGAACCGGTACGGCGACGTTGCCGAGGACGGCACATACAGCTCACCCATCGCGAGTCCAGGGCGACGCTTCTTCACCATGCTTGGCACTCTGGTGCAGGGGCGGGTTTCCCTGGACGGGGCGGCCACCGCGGCATCGGCACTTGCCCTTCAGATTGCCATCACCTACGGCTCGCAGCGTCGTCAATTTAGTACCTCGTCTCCCGACCAGGAGGAGGTGATCCTCGACTACGGCAGGCACCAGAGGCGACTCGTTCCCAAACTGGCGACGGTTTACGCGCAGTTTTTTGCTCACGACAGGTTGCTCACCGCCTTCGACCGGGTTTTCAGCGGGGCGGCCGACACCGACGAGGACCGGCAGAACCTTGAGACCCTGGCTGCTGCCTTTAAGCCGTTGTCCACCTGGCACGCGCTCGACACTCTTCAGGAGGCGCGTGAAGCGTGTGGTGGTGCGGGGTTCCTCACCGAAAACCGGTTGACATCGCTCCGGGCCGACCTTGATGTCTATGTGACGTTTGAGGGTGACAACAACGTTCTGCTCCAGCTGGTTGGTAAGCGCCTCCTCGGCGATTTTGCTCGCCAGTTCTCTGGAGCCGACGCGGGAACACTTGCCCGCTTTGCGGCAGAACAGTTTGCTGATCGTGCGGTGACGGGAAGTGGATTGCGTTCCCTGGCGCAGACCGTTGTTGATTTTGGTTCCACCGCTCGATCCGTTGGGCGCTTGCGTGACGAGGAGTCGCAGCGCCAGCTTCTCACCGACCGGGTGGAGGCGATGGTTGCCGAGATCGCGGGCCGCCTGCGTCCCGCCTCAAAACAGGGCAAAGCAGAAGCCGCTGCCGCGTTTAATCAGAGCCAGAATGAGCTCATTGAGGCCGCGCGGGCACACGCTGAACTCCTGCAGTGGGAGTCGTTTACGGCCGGAATCGCAACGATCAGCGACAGCGGGACCGCTCAGGTGATGACCTGGGTCAGGGACCTGTTTGGGCTTGGCTTGATCGAGAAAAACCTTGCCTGGTATCTGAGCAACGGCCGGCTTGCGCCCCAGCGGGCTCACGCGCTGACCGCGTACATTGATCGGCTCATTGGTCGCCTTCGACCGCACCTTCTTGATCTGGTTGAGTCGTTTGGCTACGGGCCGGAACACCTGCGTGCACCGATTGCGTCCGGTGCGGAGGCAGACAGGCAAGCCGAAGCGGCAGCCTACTTTGCCGCTCAACGCGAGGCGGGGAATGCACCCGTGCCAGAGAAAAAGGCCGCTCGTTCCTGAGCCGCGCAGGCGCCTGGAAGCGGACGTCTCGCCCCGGAGTGTTTCCGGGGCGAGACGTGTGCCTAGCGTTGCCGGCTGAGGGCGGCGATCTGGTCAATCTGGTCAAGCGTTCGCCTGAGGGCTGTTGATGAGGTGGCAACGGTGTACGGGAAGTACTCAACAGCAACGCCGACCTCGGCGAACTCGGCTTCAAGGAGGGCTCCTCGCTCTGTGCCCTTCCAGTCGTCGCCCTTGAAGAAGTGGGTAAAGCCCAGCTCCTTCCAGGTGTCGATTTTGTGGGGCAGGACCTCGGCGACGGCCTGATCGACGTATCTGATCCCCTGAACGATCTCGAGTCGTTCGGCGAGCGGGATGACGGGCGTGAGGCCCTTCGTGAGCTGCAACATTTCATCAGAGACGACACCGGCGATCAGGTAGTCACAGTGTGCCCGTGCGTGACGCAGGATATTGAGATGTCCGACGTGGAAGAGGTCAAACGCCCCCGCCGCGTACCCGATTCGTATGGTCATGGCCCCCCTTTGTGAGTTATGCTCATAAAGCATATGCGAGCAAATCTCACGATGGGATCTTCTTTGCCAGCGTGTGCAGGGGGAACGGCAGCTTTGATTGCCGCACGCAACGCGGTGTCCGCAGCCGGTGTTGTGTCGTTTGAGCGCGGAATCACGGGGAACACAATGTCAGGGGAGCGCACGTCTGCTCGCATGAGCTATTCGGAGGCGTACCGCGCACTGGGGGCAGCGAAGAAGGGCGTTGCTGCCGGTGCGCCGGCGTACTCGGTATATGTCAACCGCCCGCTCGGACGTGTTTTTGCCGCGGCAGCCTACCGAGCGGGCATGACGCCGAACGCGGTCACCGCGGCGAGTGCGCTCTGCACGGCTGCCGGGATCGCCCTCATCGCTGCTGCGCCGGTGCAGCCGTGGCTGGGCGTTGTCGTCTGGCTTTTGCTTG
>JBQELM010000159.1:0-5610 GCA_052103915.1 Mycetocola sp.
CGCGCACTCAGGTCCTCAAGGGGCGGCTCAACTCCAACGAGGTCATCCCCTACTTTGTTGACCTGCGCGACGAGCGTCACAGCATCCGCAGCCTCTACTTCCACACCCGGTTCTCCACCAACACGGAGCCGCACCCGTCGATGGCGCAGCCGTTCCGGCTGATGGCCCACAACGGTGAGCTCAACACCGACCGGAAGAACCGTCTGTCGGAGAACGCGCTTGCCGCCGCCAGGCACCGCAAGATCGCCCGCCCGCCGGGCCAGTCGGACAGCTGCCGCCTTGACCAGACCCTGCAGAGCCGTGTCTTTGATGACGGCCTTGACCTGGTTGAGGCCGTTGTCTCCCTCATGCCACCGGCCTGGGAGAACGACAGCTCCATCTCGCGCGAGGTTCGCGACATGCTCGAGTTCTTCTCCCTGTACGAGGAGAAGAACGATGGCCCAGCCGCGCTGATTTTCAGTGACGGTGACATCATCGGCGCACGCCTTGACCGGCTTGGCCTTCGTCCGCTGCGCAGCATCGAAACCGCCGACTACCTGATCGTCGCCTCCGAGGCCGGACAGATCGAGTTTGAGCCAGGAGAGGTCCTGCACCGCGGTCGCATCGAGGCCGGCGGAATGCTCTACTTTGACCACCGCACCGGACGGAGCTACCGCACGGAGGAGGCCCTTGAGCTTCTGGCCAAGCGGGAAGACTACGGGACACTGCTCGGTGATTCCCGCGTTAACCTGGCCGAACTGCCGCCACCCCGCATCACCCGCGGAACAGCGACCCTGGGTTATGACGGCGATCTGAGCCCCGCCGGACGCTACGTGGCGTACTCGCTCAACCAGGAAAGCTTCCGGTTCATGATGGACCCGATGCTCGCCGCCGGTGCTGAGCGCATCTCCGCCATGGGGTACGGCAACGCCATCAACGCGCTCTCCGACCAGGAGGGTGGCATCGCCAAGTACTTCTCGCAGCGCTTTGCCCAGGTCACGAACCCGCCGCTTGACAGCATTCGCGAGTCGGACAGCATGACGCTGCGCGTTGCCCTCGGCGCCAAGCCGGACGGCGGCCGCAAGACCCGTCAGATCGTTGTCAACTCCCCCATCCTCAACCAGCTCGACATGATCGCCCTGCGCGAGCAGCAGTACGCCCCCGTGCAGCGGTTTGAGATGCTCTACGTCCCCGATCTGACCGACAGCCAGGCCAACGCCGACTCGATGAGCTCAGCCGTTGACCAGCTCTGCGACCGTGTTGAGGCATTTGCCGCGGCCGAGGGCGGCATCGCCATCGTCAGCGACCGCAACGTCTCAAGCACGCACGCACCGATCCCCCTTGTCCTGGCGATTGCCGCCGTCAACCAGCGCCTCATCCAGGCAGGACTCCGCCTGCGTGTGTCCGTGATCGCCGAGAGCGGCCAGCTGCCGTCGTCTCACCACATCGCCTCGGCGCTCGGTTTTGGTGCGGCAGCGGTCTACCCGCTCAGCGCCCGGCTCCGTGCAGAGGAGAAGTACCCGGCCCCCGCCGGTCCCGCCGGTGCTGTCACCGAGACCGACCACGCCTTTGCCCGTTTTGCCAAGGCCGCAGAGAAGTCGCTCATGAAGACCATGGGCCGCGTTGGCCTGTGCACCGTGGAGAGCTACATCGGCGGTGAGTTCTTTGAGCCCAACTACCTGGACACCTCAGACCCCGTCCTGGCACGGCACTTCCCGCACCTTGACGCCCCCGTCGCCGGTGTGGGGTTCCTGCCCATCGCCCAGGCCGCGTCCGACTGGCATGCCCGCGCCCGCGACGTCGGTGGCGAGAACCAGATCCCGCTGCTTGGCCTGTTCAAGGAACGGGCTGAGGGCGCCGGTCACTCCTACGGCACCACGGCGACCCGCGGTTTTGTTGACATGACGGAGGAGCCCATCTCCCCGTGTGTGTCGGCACCGGCTAGCGCTGAGATCACCGCGACGACCTCCGATCAGGAGCCCGAACCGCACGAGGGCCACGACGCTCTGCGCATGCTGACGCTTGGCCAGCTGGGTGACGCCTTTGGTCTGGACGACAAGGCGTACCAGAACGCCGGCTACCAGCAGCTCACCCCCGAGCAGATCGACGCGTTCAAGATCACCCCGGGCTACCGCGACTTCTCCGAAAACACCAGGGTTGAGCGCGCCCGTCGCCCCTCCGCTCTGCGTGACGTACTGTCGCTGCCGGCCGATGTGACCTTCCTCAGCACGGCGGACGAGTTCAGCACCGAGCTGCTCCGCTTCGCCACCATCGGCAACGCCAGCATCGCTGTGCGGGGCCTGACCGTCACCCCCACTGGCGACGGTGGTTTTGAGCTGCGCCTCGGCCCGTCAACCGAGGACAGCGCTCTCCGTCACGCCGCGCTGCTTGAGTCGCTGAATGACCGCTTCGGCGAGCGCATCACCGGTCACTCCGACGCCGACTCCGTCACCGTCATTGCCCGTGACGGTGCCGCGCGCACGCTGTCGCTGTTTGTTCCCGCCCCCGAGCGGCTGAACCTGGATGACATCCAGCCGGCGCACGAGATCTCCAGCACGCTGGCGTCCGGTGCCATGAGCCACGGCGCCCTCGTCGCGACGGCACACGAGGCCGTCGCGCACGGAACCAACATGGTTGGTGGACTGTCCAACTGCGGTGAGGGCGGCGAGCACTTCACCCGCGCCGGAACGATTCGTGGCTCCCGGATCAAGCAGTTTGCCTCCGGCCGCTTTGGCATCTGGGCCGGCTACCTGGCCGACCCCATGCTTCAGGAGCTGGAGATCAAGATTGGCCAGGGCGCCAAGCCCGGCGAGGGTGGCCAGCTGCCCGCGCCCAAGGTCACGGTTGACATCGCCGCAGCGCGTGGCGGAACGCCGGGCGTTGAGCTGATCTCGCCTCCCCCGCACCACGACACCTACTCCATTGAGGACCTGGCGCAGCTCATCCACGACTGCAAGGCGGCCCGTGTTCGGGTCATCGTCAAGCTGGTGTCGTCGGAGGGAATCGGAACGATCGCCGTTGGTGTGGCCAAGGCCGGTGCCGACGTCATCAACGTGGCCGGTAACACCGGTGGTACCGGTGCCGCCGCCGTGACCAGCCTGAAGTACGCGGGCCGTTCAGCCGAGATCGGCGTAGCCGAGGTTCACCAGGCTCTCCTGGCCAACGGCCTGCGCCAGAAGGTTGTCCTGCGCTGCTCCGGCGCTCACCAGACCGCGAGTGACGTCGTCACGAGCGCGCTGCTCGGCGCTGACAGCTTTGAGTTCGGTACGACGGCTCTGATGATGCTCAAGTGCGTCATGGCCAAGAACTGCAACATCAAGTGCCCCGCCGGTCTCACCACCAACCCGGAGGTCTTTGACGGCGACCCGCGTGCCCTCGCGCAGTACCTGCTGAACATCTCGCACGAGGTGCGCGAGATTCTCGCCTCCCTTGGTGTGCGCTCGCTCGCGGAGGCACGGGGACGCAGCGACCTGCTTCAGCTGCTTGACCACCCATCCAGTGTGGGAACGCTTGACGTGCGCAACATGCTTGCGGCCGTTCAGGAGAAGGTCGTCACCGACCCCATCTACCTGGAGAAGGACTTCAGTGTTGACGACACTCTTGTTGAGGTCATCCGTCAGCGTCTGATCGTTGAGCAGGCAGCCTCGGTTGCTCTCTCCGACGTTCAGATGGGAAACCGGTTCAAGTCGGTTGGCGGCCAGCTGTCTATCGACATCGAGCGCGCGCTCAACTACGAGCTCAGCGACGAGCAGATCGCTCAGCTTCCGGCCGTCCGGGTTGACGACCGTGGCCGTCGCATCCTGAACTCTGACGCCATCGTGATCAACACCGTTGGCTCCGCTGGCCAGTCGTACGGGGCGTTCACCAACGACGGCGTCAACCTGCGCCACGTGGGAACAGCAAACGACGGCGTGGGCAAGAGCCAGAGCGGTGGACAGATCTCCGTGGTGAGCCCCGGTGGAGGAAGCTCCGACCGCGGCGGCAACGTGCTCATCGGTAACTTTGCGCTCTTTGGCGCGACCGGTGGCCGCACCTTCGTTCAGGGTGAGGCCGGAGACCGCTTTGCTGTCCGCAACTCCGGTGCAACCGCCGTTGTTGAGGGTGTTGGCGACTTCGGCGCCGAGTACATGACCAACGGCGCCGTGCTCAACCTGGGCGGCTACGGCCGTGGCCTCGGCAACGGCATGAGCGGCGGATTCCTGTACCAGTACGACCCCAAGGGCGAGATCCACGACCGCGTCAGCGCCGACTCACTGCTGACGTTCCCGATCACCGACTCCACGCACGGTAGCTTCCACGAGGATGCCGTCCTCCTGCTGCTCACCTGGCACCTGGAGGCCACCGGCTCACCGCTGGCCAGTGCGCTGCTTGAGGACTGGGAAAATACCCGCCAGCACATCGTCTGCGGCATGCCGCGCGCCCTGCTCCAGTACCAGGACGCCGACGCGATCCTCGCAACAAAGAGCCGCAAAGAGCTGGTTGAGGAACTGTCGACGGCTATCGCGAAGGACAAGCTGCACGGCTTTAAGCAGGCATACAAGGACAACGTTTTTGTCGCCGGTGGACAGGCACCGCACAGCTCACCCGACCGGAGCGACATGTTCTCGCTTCTGTCGTCCTACACCGTCCTCAGCATCGCCCAGGAGATCGCGCTCACCCGGGTTCCCGGTGCAACCGATGCGAACGACTTCCGGGTCGCTGACGCCGTGCGCAAGCTGATCCTCACCGAGGACTTCTTTGTCACCCAGCGTCTGACGCGGTACCTGCGCGACGAGCTTGACCGTTTCACCGACACCGAGCTCGCGGCAATGATCGCGGCAAAGCGACTGGGCGACTACAAGGCCGCCCTCACGATGCGCAACGTTCGCAGCATCGACGCGCCAGGCACAAGCGGATGGATCATGTACCAGAACCAGAAGAACGAGGCGCTGCTGGCTGGCCTGCACATCGACGAGATGATCACAACGGCCGCCATGACGGACCTGCTGGCCGCAGCGGGCGAGGCTTTTGACGGTTCAGAGGCGGTGAGCGCATGATCTCCCCAGCCGTTCTTGATGCAGCCCCCTTCAGCGCTGAACAGCGCTCATGGATCGCGGGATACCTGGCCGGTCTTGCCGCGGGGCACGCCGCGTCCCGAGACAACGCCGCACCCGCTGTCGCCACACTCACCCTGAGCATCCTGGTTGGCACTCAGACCGGAAACAGTGAGGAGCTGGCTGAAGATCTGGCCGGAGCCGCACGCGCCCAGGGCCTGGCCGCCTCGGTTCTCTCGCTCGACGGGGTGACCGCTGACACGCTGGCGACCATGGAGAACATCCTTGTTGTCACCTCCACCTACGGTGAGGGTGAGATGCCGGACAACGCTGAGCTGTTCTGGGATTCGTTCTCCGCCGAGGGTGCCCCCCGCCTGGAGTCCGCCCGGTTCTCCGTTCTTGCGCTCGGCGACAGCAGCTACGACGGCTACTGCCAGGCCGGAAAGCTCATCGACACCCGCTTTGAGCAGCTGGGCGCAACCCGCATCGTTCCGCGTGTTGACGTTGACGTGGATGGTGAGGACGATGCCGCCACGTGGATCACGGACGTTGTTGTGGCCTTTGCGGCCCTCCAGCCCGCGTCCGCAGCTGCACCGGT
>JBQELM010000160.1:0-5608 GCA_052103915.1 Mycetocola sp.
CTCACCGTCGCCAAAGGTTGCGGCCTGCACGGACGTCACGGGTGCGGCAACCGGTGCGGCCTGCGCCGGTGCCACGGCGACGCCGGTCAGCGCTGCAGCGGCGATAACGCCGGCGACGATCGAACGCCTGGTGCGAATTGCAGTGCTCTGTGTCATGTTTTCCCCCAGAAAAATGGTGCAAATTGGTGTCCTCACACGGCGCGACAAATAACACCGACGTCCGGTGGATCTGTGCGGAGCGAGGAGGGAATGAGCGTTCCCGAAGGCAGGCTAGGTGAGCGCAAAAGGCCGCCGCTGACCGGGTGTGGACAAGGCATGGGCAGTTGCGGGTACCCCTATCCGGGGGGGGTGCCGGTCCTCGCCGCTAGGCTTGTGAGCATGCGCATCGCCACCTGGAACGTCAACTCTGTCCGCGCCCGCGTTGACCGGGTCACCGACTTCCTCATCCGAGAAGACATCGACGTTCTGGCCATGCAGGAGATCAAGTGCAGGGACGACCAGTTCCCGCACGACCCGTTCACCGCTGCCGGGTACGAGGTTGTCACGCACGGACTGAACCAGTGGAACGGTGTGGCCATCGCGTCACGCCTGCCCATCACAGACACCAGCATCGGTTTTGACAACATGCCGGGCTTTGGTGAGCCGGGCGGCAAAGCTCCGGCCGGCGTTGATGGGGACGGCCGCCCGCTGGAGGCACGGGCGATGAGCGCACTCATCGAGGGTGTTGATATCTGGAGCCTCTACATCCCCAACGGACGCAGTCTTGATCACGACCACTACCGGTACAAGCTGGCCTGGCTTGACGCGTTGCGCGCACACACCACGGCTCGCCTGGCCGAGCACCCCGATCTCCCGATCGCGCTGACCGGGGACTGGAACGTTGCCCCATTCGACTCCGACATGGGTGACCCCAGCTTTGGACCGGGATCAACGCACATCTCCGACGCCGAGCGGGCCGCGTTCTCCGCCTTCATCACGGCCGGGCTCAGTGATGTTGTCCGCCCCCTTGTCCCCGAGGGCTTCACCTTCTGGGACTACAAGCAGTTGCGTTTCCCCCGTAACGAGGGCATGCGGATCGACTTCATCCTGGGATCCCCCGCGTTCGCCGATCGGGTTGAAAGCGCCCAGATCGCTCGCGACGAGCGCAAGGGCGACGGTCCGAGCGACCACGTTCCCGTGATCGTTGACCTCCTGGAGGACGGCGACGAGGACGACCGGCCCATGATTTTTGGCTAGTCCGAGCTGATCTCAGACTCCATCCAATCCGCGGGGCCGGTGGTCACCGAATACGGATCAGACACAGCAGAGTGCCGTGTTGTTTCTGATGGAGGTTTCTCATGAGCACATCACCCAACCGCCTCGTCGCCTCGGTCTTTGGTGCCGTTTACGTCCTGGTCGGTCTTCTCGGTTTTGCCGTCACCGGCGGCGTTGGCTTCTTCTCCACGTCCGGTGGGCTGCTCCTCGGCATTTTTGAGGTCAACCCACTGCACAACGTGGCGCACCTCCTGATCGGTGGCGCGCTCCTGATCGCTGGCCTTGCCTCCGCCACGGCGGCAAAAACTGTCAACACCGTGGTGGGCGCTGCGTACCTTCTGCTCGGAATTGTTGGCTTTTTCCTGGTGGGAACGGCAGCAAATGTGCTTGCGCTGAACACCTTTGACCACATCCTGCACCTGGCGAGTGCCCTGGTTCTCCTTGGAGTTGGGCTGGGCGCAGAGCGCGGCACAGCTCGAACCACTCGAGTCGCGGTCTAGACATGCGAGCACCACTGACTCAGACCTGGCCAACGCTGGGCGCGTGGGGCGCCGGACTGCTCCAGATCGCGCTGGGTGCCGCCGCCGTCACACACCCGGGGGACGGCCCCCTGGTGGTGATCTGCGGGGTCGCCCTGCTCGGTGTTGGCCTGGTCTGGTTGGTGGGCGGGGGCGCCTCCCTGGCGCGTGGGGAAATCACAGCCCCACGTGCGGGGACCGTGCTGTCTCTGATGTCCATCGGCGCGACCACGGTCGCGGTGATGCTGGCCCCCACCCGGATCAGTCTTTTTGCGGTGACAGTGAGTACGGTTCTGATGATTCTCGTTGGGGTGGCGTGCGCCAGGCGGAGCAGGCGGTTCACTTCCGCCCGGAGTCGCGGGGAGCCCGCTTCACGCACAGTCATCACGTCACCGCAGGTTGAGCGTCAGAGTGTTGGCCTCCCCGGGCTCCTCAGTGGCGCACTCGCGGTCGCCCTGGTTGTGACCCCGGCACTCGCCAGTGCGCAGGCGGTGCCGCTCGGCCCTGAGTACTCGGTCACCGTCAACCAGGGCCACCACCACTGAGCCGGGCACACGTCGCGCTGACGTGACGATGGGCAGAACACGCACCCCAGCAATGGATGTCAGCGTGCAAGCCGAAAGCGCACAAAACGGCGGAGCCTGCTCCCCGCACTGATCCGTTCTCCCCGGGCAAAACTCGCCCACGCTTCACGCAGCAGCACACCGTCAGCGTCAACCTGCGCCCAGGGGGTTCCCGCAATCAGTGCCGCATCGCTCCAGGCGCTCTCGTCGCCAAAAAGAAGCGGAATGTCGATCGTGTGCGCGGAACCAAGCGGGTTGTTCCGTGCAGCCCAGGACAGGCGGTAGGTGCTGACCCGTCCGCCTGCGCGCCGGTAGCCTCGGGCAAAACGTCGAACACCGGAGCCGTACACGAGCCGGGTGCAGACGCTCACCACAGCCCGCTCGATCAACCGCCCCACACCGGGGACTCCTGTCCACCTGGACAACCCGGGCATCGCCGTCAGGAACAGCCTGGCCTCCTCCGAGGTGCTGCCGATCAACACCTCGATGCCTGACGCGTTTGCGCCTATGGCCGCTCCACGCGCGGACTCCTCTGGCAGCGGCGCGTAACCGTACTGGGGAGCGATGGGCATGCCGCCCTTGAGACCAAAGGCCCCTCCGGCTGCGATGGCCTCGGCCTGCGCCTGCCGGATCTGTGCCACTGAACTCTCGGCGGTGAGTCCGGCCGCATGGCGAGCGGTTGCACGATTCATCTCGGACCGGCCGCTCATGATGCCAAGCGGAGCACTCTGGATGATGGCGCGCGAAAACAGCGCTGATGCGTTCTCCGTCATTATCAGATCAACCAGGGCGGACGCACCGGCCGACTGCCCAACAGCGGTCACTCGGACAGGATCGCCACCAAAGGCCGCAATGTTGCGTGCGATCCAGCGGAAAGCCTCACGCAGGTCGGTCAGGCCGCGGTTAGCTTTGGGCCCCTCCGGGGTCTGGGTGAAACCAAACAGGCCGAGCCGGTAGTTCACCGACACCACAACAACGCCCTGTTCGGTCACCAGTCGGGCGGGGTCCATGGTGGACTGGTCCCCCGCGCCGGTGACAAACCCGCCACCGTGCACCCAGACCAGGACCGGACGAGGTTCGGCTGCGTCGTGCACGGGCCGAGTGATTGACAGATTCTGGCAGTTCTCGTCGACGGGGAGCAGCCGGGTTTCCGGGCCAAAAATCTCGTCAGCAATGGGATCGGCTGGTTGCGGGCACTGGGCCGACCAGCCGGTGGCCAACACGGGGACGGTGTGATCTGCGACGGGACGAGCCTCGGCAAAACGCTCGGCCACGGCATACCTGATCCCCGTTGCACGGATGACCTCGCCGTCTCTCCACCCGATGATCGGTCCGCACGGCGGCTCAAATCGCGGTGAGGGCGATGCCGCTGATCGTCCGGTGGCTGCGTCGGTCATCGCACGCTCCTCACCCGGAAGACCACACAGCCACCGATCACGGCCACCACCGCGGCCACCACGTAGAGGACGGGGTACGACTGGGCGGCGAGCACCAGGATCGTCGGCGCAATCGCGGGGGCGAGCGCCTGCGGCAGGGTGGAGGCCGTGTTGAAGATGGCCAGGTCGTTTGCCGCGTCGTCGGGGTTGGGCAGCACATCGGTGGCCAGCGCGAGGTCAACCGCCGTGTAGCCGCCGTAGCCGATTCCACCGATCACAAGTCCAAGGTAGAACAGCGACAGGTCGGCGGCACCGGCAATCACCAGGAGCGCACCGGCCGTGATGAACGCGGCCGTGATGACAAACACCTTCCGCCTTCCCAGCTTGTCGGAGAGCCGACCGGCCACAACGCTGGACACGATGGTCGCTGACCCCAGGAGCAGGGTGCCCGTCATGACCTTGCCAGGGACGTCCTCCGCCGCAATGTCCAGGTGCGAGATCAGGTAAAACGCCTGGTAGGTGGTGAGGAAGGCGTAGGCCAGTTGGAGGAGGAACCGGCTCAGGTACGCCCAGGCGAAGTCGGGGTGTCGGCGCGGGCTGACCCAGAACGTTGAGGCGATCGTGCGGATACTCAACGGAGGGAGGGGAGCATCGTTGTGGGACGGGCGGTCACGCATGAGCGCGGCAAACAGGGCAAGCAGGGCGGCACCCACGATCGCGGGGACGAGGAACATCCCGCCCGAGTTGTGCGGAAGCACCGCAATGATCACCGAACCAACAACGAGCGCCAGGACCGTGCCGAGGCCGAGGAACGCGGACACCAGTCCACGCTGAGCCACGGGAACACTGTCGGACATGACGGCAAGCAGGGCGGCAACGCAGGCGCTCCCCGCAACCGACACAATCGTGTACCCGGCGATCAGCCCGCCCATGCTCGGCAGGAGTGCCATGACGGTCCCACCGATCAGGAGCCCAAGCAGTCCGCCAATGATCCAGGGCCGCCGTCTGCCCCAGCGTGATCGTGTCCTGTCGCTGAGCCTTCCCACAACCGGGAGCGCGATCACCTGCACGACAAGTCCGATGCTGAGCACTGTGCCGAGCGCGCCGGCCGCGTCTGCCGCGGGGACGAGGGCGTTGATCCTCAGCGCAAGGCTCTCCAGTGACGGGGTGAGCAGCACAAGCAGCGACCCGAAGGACGCCAGCGCGTAGATGACGATGAAGCCCGCGCTGACAGGAGGGGGAGAGCTGACGGTGACGGACTGGCCGTCTGTTCCCGGGGCATCAGCGCTGACACCTCCGGGGGTGGGGGCAGCATCCGGAACGTCGCGTGTTTTTTTCATGTTTCTCTCATCGTCGGGAGGATGTGGTGATACGTATAAGCACGATACAAGCAGTGTCATGAAGCGGCAACTCCGTTCGCTAGAATCTGGCCACAAGCATCCACAACAACCGAGGAATTACATGGCGCAAGCACGGGTGACCGCAACACAGGTGGCGCAGGCCGCCCGGGTCTCGCAGGCCACCGTGAGCTATGTGCTCAACAACAAGCCCAACACGCGCATCCCGGAGGAAACCCGCCAACGGGTCCTTGATGCCGCGCGCTCCCTCAACTACACGCCATCGGCTGCCGCACGAACCCTCCGGCTCGGCCGATCAAACATCGTCCTTGTTGTCCTGCCCGACTGGCCGCTCGGTTACGCCATCTCCGGTTTTGTTGACGGCCTCACCGACCAGCTGGAACGGTACGGTCTCCAACTGGTCATCCGCCGGCTCAAAAAAGACGTCCCCGTCGGCGACATGTGGCAGGCGATCATGCCGGCCGCTGTCCTCCTCCTCGACGACGTTGCGCGCACCGAACAGGCGCTGATGGAATCCTCCGGCGTTTTTGTGGCCAGGG
>JBQELM010000161.1:0-5600 GCA_052103915.1 Mycetocola sp.
AATAGGCTGGTTGTGATTTTCCCCCGTCGTGCATAACGCACGACCAGCGCAGCAAGGTGAGGCACGTGGCACATTCTGAACAGGAACCCTGGGGTCGGGTCGACGAGACCGGCACAGTGTTCGTCCGCGAGGGCGCGGACTGGCGATCGGTTGGCGCCTACCCCGACGGCACCCCGGAAGAGGCTCTGGCCTACTTCGAGCGTAAGTTCCAGGACCTTGCCGGGCAGGTCACCCTGCTTGAGCAGCGCGTCAAGCGTGGCGCCCCCGCGGCGGATGTTGCAAAGACCGTTCGGACACTGACCACTACGCTCGCCGAGCCTGCGGCTGTTGGAAACGTTCAGGCGTTGCGCGACCGGGTGAGCGCCCTCGGTGGAACCGTTGAGTCACTCACCGAGAAGCAGAACGAGCAGGCCAAGGAGCAGCTCGCACAGGCGATTGCGGAACGCACCGTCATTGTGACCGAGATCGAGGCCCTCGCCGCACAGGACGTCGCCAAGATTCAGTGGAAGCAGACCGGTGACCAGGTCAACGCTCTGTTTACCCGTTGGCAGGAGCACCAGCAGAGTGGGCCGCGTTTGCCCAAGGCTGAGGCGAATGACCTGTGGAAGCGATTCCGCACAGCGCGAAGCCACCTTGATGCCGCACGACGCAGCTTCTTTGCTGACCTTGATGCAACGCACAAGGACTCGCGCACCCGCAAGCAGGCCCTGATCGAACGTGCAGAGGCCCTCGTGTCTCGTGGCGCTGATGGCATTCCCGACTACCGCCGTCTGCTTGACGAGTGGAAACTCTCGGGCCGTGCAGGACGCAAGCAGGACGACGCGCTCTGGGCCAAGTTCAAGGCGGCCGGTGACGCGATCTACCAGGCCAAGGCTGAGATCGATGCTCAGGAGAACGAGGAGTACAAGGAAAACCTTGTCCTGAAGCAGCAGATTCTTGATGACGCTGCCCCGATCCTTGAGATCACCGACCGCGAGCAGGCACGCCAGAAGCTCACCGCGATTCAGCTGCGCTGGGACGAGGTTGGCCGGGTTCCCCGCGAGTCGCTTCGCAGTGTTGAAGATCGTCTTCGCGCGATTGAACAGCACGTCAAGGGCATCGAGGACGCGTACTGGGCAAACAACAACCCAGAGAAGAAGGCACGCTCGCAGGGACTTGCCGCTCAGCTGGAGGAGTCAATCGCCCAGCGCGAGGCCGAGCTCGCTGACGCAACCGCAAAGGGCGATGCACGGGCGATTGCCGCAGCACAGGAAGCGCTTGACGCACAGCGCACCTGGTTGAATGCGTTGAGCTAGACGGTTGATGGCTTCGTCGACACGGGTACGTGGGGACAGAGAGCCGGTCACGTCGAGCTGAAGCGGGTGGGAGCACACGGTGCTCCCACCCGCTTTGCTGTGCGCACACAGCCGCACCTGGACCTCGACCGACGTCGGCGCCGACACCCTCAGGGCAGGGCTCCCCGTGATCGCGGGTCTTCACTATCGGTCACATCGTCCACATATCCACATGTGTCCGCCCTATCCAGCGCCGCGGCGCAATTGCGACGACTATGCAGCTCATGACCTCAACGCTTCACCGGTATCCCCTTGACGGCTTTCACCCGGCAGAGATCAGTGCGATGCATCGAGACGGTTGCCTGGTTGAGCTTGCTCCTCAGAGGTACCGACTTGAAGACGAACCGGACTGTCCTGAGATTCGGACTCGGGCTGTGGCGCACAGCTGGTCCCCGGCTGCACGGCGTCGTGCAATCATTTCGGGCCGAAGCGCGGCGTGGGTATATGGCGCTGTTCCTGTTCCTCCTGAGCGTGACGAGGTCACCGTCCGGCCTGGCGCGCGTTTCCGACCGCCACACACCATCACGATGCGGATGAGTGAACGAAACCCCACAGCAGAAGCTTGCCGTCGCATGCACGGCGTACAGGTGCTCACGCCCTGTGCCACGGTGGCGGACCTCGCCGGTCGACTTGGCCTGGTCTCCCCAGCGCATGTGGAGTCTCACGGTGTCCTCCGCGGCGACAGTAACGACGTCCTCGCCCTCACCGCGATGCTTGGACACGCAGAGGTGAGCGCCAATGCACTCAACCGCTATCTCTCCACCGCTGTGTCGGCGCGCATTCACGCACACGTTCTCAGCATTGTGTCCGTCTGTGCTCGACGCCGTCCCGATACGCTCGTCCCCAGTCCGGAGCTTCCTTCCACTACTGACGCGGCTGCGAGCGTTGAGCGCACAACCGCGCCTGCCCCGCTGCACGTTGCTCCCCAGGTCGCCTGACAGAGACCCCAAGCGCGCAGAACGTCCGCACAAGCCCCCACCGGCACCCCGCGTCGCTAGCCGGCGTTTACTCGATACACGTCATAGACAGCATCAATGCGTCTCACGGCGTTCAGCACACGATCAAGGTGAGTGGTGTCACCCATCTCAAAGACAAAACGACTGATCGCAAGCCGAGCATTGGAGGTGTTCACCGAGGCGCTCAGAATATTGACGTGGTGCTCGCTGAGAACGCGGGTCACATCACTCAACAGTCCGGCCCTGTCCAGAGCCTCCACCTGGATGTTGACCATAAACACGCTTGAGGAGCTTGGAGCCCACTCCACCTCGATCATCCGCTCCGGCTCAAGCAGAAGCGACTGGACGTTCTGGCAGGCGGCCTGGTGGACCGAGACTCCGCTGCCCCGCGTCACAAACCCGACAATCTCATCACCGGGCACCGGAGTGCAGCACTTCGCCAGCTTCACCAGAATGTCTGGCGCACCGCGCACCAGAACTCCGGAGTCACTGTGCGGACGAACACGTGTCTTCCCGTGAATGGGGAAATCAACCACATCGGATGAGTCGGACTCAGAACCGCCCTGAAGCAGCAGCGCCACCTTTTCAAGCACAGACTGCGTGGAGACGTGCCCCTCACCAACGGCAGCGTATAGCGCGGCCACATCGTCGTAGTGGAGTTGAGCGGCAACCTCGGCGAACGAGTCCTGGCTCATCAGGCGCTGAAGCGGCATGTTCTGCTTCCGCATGGCACGACCGATCGCGTCTTTGCCCTGCTCAACCGCCTCTTCGCGGCGCTCCTTCGTGAACCACTGCCGAATCTTGTTTCGTGCCCTCGGGCTCTTCACAAAGTTCAGCCAGTCCTGGCTTGGGCCTGAATCCGGGTTCTTTGAGGTGAAAACCTCAACAACATCGCCGCTATTAAGAGCGGTTTCCAGCGGCATCAGCCGACCGTTGACCTTGGCCCCCATCGTTCGGTGACCAACCTCGGTGTGAACGGCGTACGCGAAGTCGACGGGGGTTGCACCGGACGGCAGACCAATCACGCGACCCTTTGGCGTGAAAACGTAGACCTCTTTTGCGCCGATCTCGTACCGCAGCGAATCGAGGAACTCACCCGGGTCGGCCGTCTCAGCCTGCCAATCGGAGATATGGGCCAGCCAGGCCATGTCGGTCCCACTGGGAAGGGTGTTGCCCTCCCCCGACTTCGTGGCGACCTGCTCCTTGTACTTCCAGTGAGCTGCAACACCGTACTCGGCGTGCTGGTGCATCTCGTGAGTCCTGATCTGAATCTCAATCGACTTGCCGCCTGGGCCGATCACACTCGTGTGAAGCGATTGGTAGAGGTTGTACTTGGGTGTGGCGATGTAGTCCTTAAACCGTCCGGGAATGGGTGTCCACCTGGCGTGAACGGCACCAAGAACGGCGTAACAGTCCTGAACGGATGAGACCAGAACCCGAATACCAACCAGATCGTAGATGTCGTTGAACTCGCGCCCACGGACATTCATCTTCTGATAAATCGAGTAATACTCTTTTGGCCGGCCGACGACCTTGCCGCGAATCTTCAGCGCCTTCAGATCGTCGCTGACCGAGTTGATGACCTGCTCAACAAAGTCTTCGCGCTGCGGAGTCCGCTGCCGAACAAGACTCTCAATCTCGGCATAAATCTTGGGGTACAGCACGGCAAAGGACAGGTCCTGGAGTTCAGCCTTGATGGTCTGAATTCCCAGACGCCCCGCCAACGGCGCGTAAATCTCAAGCGTCTCCGTCGCCTTACGAACCGACTTCTCCGGCGGGACAAAACCCCAGGTTCTGGCGTTGTGGAGGCGGTCAGCCAACTTGATGATCAGAACCCTGATGTCCTTAGACATCGCGACGATCATCTTCCGAACGGTCTCCGCCTGAGCGGCGTCCCCGTACTTGACCTTGTCGAGTTTGGTCACGCCGTCAACGAGCATCGCGATCTCGTCACCAAAATCGGCGCGCAGTTCTTCAAGCGTGTAGTCGGTGTCTTCAACCGTGTCGTGCAGAAGCGCAGCAGCCAGGGTCTTTGCCCCGATACCCAGATCAGCCAGGATCTGCGCAACAGCAACGGGGTGGGTGATGTATGGCTCACCGCTCTGCCGCTTTTGCGGACGGTGGGCACGCTCGGCAACCTCGTATGCATGCTCGATGACGCTCAGGTCGGCTCGAGGATTGTGTAGACGGGCTGTCTTCGTGAGACGGTCGATCGCCCCGGTTGGCTGTGCCTTGGAGAAGATCCGCGGGACCAGCCGTCGCAGCGAGGCGGTTGACGACGATGCTTCTGACATGGTGACCTCCTCTGACAAGTATGACGCGAGCGGGGCGTGGAAAATTCCACGCCCCGCTCGCACAGTGATTTAGCTGTTGGCCAAAGCCTTCTCACGCGCCGCAAGGACGCGCGCGTCACGCTCGGCAATCGCCGGCTCCTTCTCACGGAACAACGCGTAGAGCGGTGCCGCAACAAAGATCGTCGAGTACGTCGCGACCAGGATTCCCACAAGCAGGGAGAGCGAAATATCGCGAAGCGTCTCAACTCCCGGCATGAAGAACCCGCTGATCAGAATCGCAGCAACAGGCAGCGCAGCAACAACCGAGGTGTTAATCGATCGCACGAGGGTCTGGTTGACCGCGAGGTTGACCGACTCGGAGAATGTCCTGCTCGCCGAGTCTCCCGAGTCTTCGGTCGTGTTCTCACGAATCTTGTCAAACACCACAACGGTGTCGTAGAGCGAGTAGCCCAGAATCGTCAGGAATCCGATGACGGTTGCGGGACTGACCTCAAAGTTTGAGGCGGCGTACACACCCAGGGTGATGACCAGTACGTCAAGCAGTGCGATCATCGCGGCCGCTGACATCTTCCAGGTCCGGAAGTACAGGGCCATCGTGAGGAACGCCAGCGCAAGGAACACCACAAGACCAACAAGAGCCTGCCGTGTGATGTCCTGACCCCACGAGGCACCGATGAAGGAGTTGGTGATCTCCGACTCGTCAACCCCGTAAGCGGAAGCCAGCGCACGGCTCACCTGCTGGGTCTCGTCTGCGGTGAGCTGGTCGGTCTGCACCCGGATGCTGCCCTCGCCCACAGCGGTGACGCGGGCGTTAGAGCCGGTCACAACCCCATCTACAGCCTCCACCGCGGTCGAGGTGTCCGTCGTGTCCACGTCGGAGACAGCGAACTGTGATCCACCGGTGAACTCGATAGAGAAGTTGAACCCGCCACGGGCGACCGGGATCAGAACCGAGATCACCACAAGGGCGATCGCGGCGATGAACCAGATCTTACGGTTACCAACAAAGTTGATGG
>JBQELM010000162.1:0-5570 GCA_052103915.1 Mycetocola sp.
AGGGCTGAGCTGGCCCGGCCTGAAACCGATGCGGTACTCGGTGCCGATTGCGCGTGGCTGAAGCTCCGGTTCGGTCCCCGTGTCTGAGGCGAACCGAATCCGGGTCACCCAGGTTCGGCCCTGGGCCGTTCCGATGATGAGCTTGGGGACGATCAGCACGCTCCGTTTGGCCGACGCGTCATCAAAGCTGAACGTGCCAAAAGCGAGGAGGCCGCTGCCGGGGACGCCAACCTCGTCTGTCACGGTTGCGGCGTCCGCCAGCGCCTGCCAGTCGCGAGCAGCGTCGCTGAATCGTTCCGGCCCCGAGTACTCAAATCGCAGCAGCTCGCCAATGCCGGCAAGGCCACGATCACGGCGCTGCCAGAGGAGGGGCTGGTGCGCATCAAGCAGGGGGATGAGTCGGCGCGTGCCGTCGTATTCACGGGTTTCGACGGTCAGGGCCGCCGGGGCGGAAGTTGACACCAGAACAGCCTACGCCCGCTCACCGGTGACGAACCGCCGTGGATACCGATGTTGGGACAATGTGCGGCTGAACTCTGGCTGTACGGGGTGATCCTTCAGCCGTCCCGGCCGTAGACTGGAGGAATGAGTAAAGCGGATCTTTCCAAGAAGCCTGGCCAGGTTGCCGCGATGTTTGACCAGGTTGCCCCCAAGTACGACCGGACCAACACGGTGATGAGCCTGGGGAACGATCTGCTGTGGCGTGTGGCCACAACTCGAGCCGTCGACGCGCACCCCGGTGATCGCGTGCTTGACCTGGCCGCGGGCACGGGTGTGTCCAGCGCTGCACTGGCCAAGTCGGGTGCCGACGTGGTTGCCGCCGATTTCTCTCCCGGCATGCTGAACGTCGCGCGCGCCCACTACGGTTCGGTGCGCAACATGAGCTTCGCCGAGGCCGATGCCACCAACCTGCCCTTTGAAGACAACGAATTCGACGTCGTCACGATCTCCTTTGGTCTGCGCAATGTTGTTGACCCCAAGAAGGCGCTCGCCGAGATGCTTCGGGTGACCCGGCCGGGCGGTCGCATTGTGATCTGCGAGTTCTCCACCCCGCCCAACCGGCTGTGGCGTGGCCTGTACGGCTTTTACCTTCGCCGGGTGTCGCCCATTCTGGTGAAGCTCTCCAGCTCCAACCCCGACGCCTACGACTACCTCAACGACTCCATCAGCGCCTGGCCCAACCAGGCCCACCTGGCTGGCTGGATGCGTGAGGCCGGATGGCTTCAGGTTGCCCACCGGGATCTGACCGGCGGCATTGTCGCGCTGCACCGCGGCGTCGCTCCGTGATCACGTCACGGCTGCTCTCCGCCCTCGCGCAGGCTAGGCTGGACGGGTGAACTCGAGCGTACGTCGACGTGGGACATCCCTGTCTCAGCAGCTGGGACTAACAGAGCGTCTTCTGGCATCCCCGGCAACCAAACGGCTGATTGCCGCTGTTGACGATGGCCTTGACCGTCTTGAAGCAGAGCTTGCCCAGTCGCTGGCCTCAACGGATGAGCTTGTTGACGCCACCAGCCGCTACCTGCTTGAGGCAGGCGGCAAGCGTGTCCGGCCCATGCTGCTGTTCCTGACGGCGCAGCTGGGTGAGGGCACAACACCGCAGGTGCTTGACGCCGCGCAGGGGATCGAAATCACCCACCTCGGTTCGCTCTACCACGACGATGTCATGGATGAGGCCGACCGCCGCCGCGGGGTTCCCAGCGCGCACACGGTGTGGGGCAATTCGGTGGCGATCCTCGCCGGTGACCTGCTGTTCTCCAAGGCGAGCCAGCTGATGTCTGCCCTCGGTGACAGGGCAAGCGCCCTGCAGTCCGAGACCTTTGAGCGTCTGGTTCTTGGCCAGCTGCACGAAACCGTCGGCCCGGCCGACGGTGAGGACCGCGAGGCGCACTACATTCAGGTTCTTGCCGATAAGACCGGCTCCCTGATCGCTGCGGCGGCCCGCGCCGGTGTGATCTTCTCCAACGCTCCCGCCGAGTTTGAGCAGCCGGTGCTCGACTACGGTGAAAAGATCGGCATCGCATTCCAGCTGGCCGACGATGTGCTTGATCTGTCCGCCGACCCCGCGCGCACCGGCAAGGTACCGGGGACGGACCTGCGTGCCGGTGTTGACACTCTGCCGACCATTCGCCTTCGGCGTCTGGCAGCGGCAGGGGACGCGGAGGCCACCGCCCTGGTTGCGCGCATTGAAGACACCACAGCCAGCGACGCCGACTTTGCGGTCACCGTCGCCGAGCTGCGTGACCACGAGGTCACCGTGAGCACGCTCGCTGACGCCCGTCGCTGGGCCGACGAGGCAGTTGAGTCGTTGAGTGTGCTTCCCTCCGGCGCGGTGAAGGACGCACTCGTTCGTTTTGCCGGAACCATCGTCGACCGCTCCAGCTGAGCCGTCGACGCACGGGGTCGCTGACCCATGAGGCGGGAAAGCCCGCAGAGGAGAAGAGATGTCACAGCTGAGAGTCGCCATCGTTGGTGCGGGACCCGCCGGAATTTATGCGGCTGATCTTCTTCTCAAAGCTGAGAGCAAACACTCCGTCTCTATCGACCTGTTTGAACGGCTCCCCGCCCCCTATGGTCTGGTGCGGTACGGTGTTGCTCCCGACCACCCTCGCATCAAGGGCATCATCAACGCCCTGCGTGACGTGCTTGACCGCGGTGACGTCCGCATCTTCGGGAACGTGGCCATCGGAACGGACATCACCGTTGAGGAACTGCGCAACTACTACCACGCGGTGATCTTTGCCACCGGTGCCACCAAGGACGCGGCCCTCCCCATCCCCGGTCTTGACCTGGACGGATCCTACGGCGCCGCCGACTTCGTCAGCTGGTTTGACGGTCACCCCGACGTGCCGCGCACCTGGCCGCTTGAGGCGAAGGACCTGGCCGTCATCGGGAACGGAAACGTCGCCCTTGATATTGCGCGCATGCTGGTGAAGCACCCCAAGGACCTGGCGAGCACAGAGATCCCGCAGAACGTCGCCGACGGCCTTGCCGCGTCCCCCGTGACGGACGTGCACGTGTTTGGTCGTCGTGGCCCGCACCAGGTGAAGTTCACCCCGCTTGAGCTGCGGGAGCTGGGCGAGCTGGACGACGTTGACATGATCCTTGACGAGGCCGACTTCCCCGACGAGGAGACCACGCAGGCGCTTATCGCTGGCAACAAGCAGATCATGGTCATCGACCGTGTGCTGCGTTCCTGGCGGGCGCGGGAAACGGGTCAGGCGTCGCGCCGCCTCCACCTGCACTTCTGGGCAAAGCCGCTTGAGTTTGTGGACGACGGGTCTGGCCGGATCTCGGCCATGCGCTACGAGCGCACCACGGCCCTGCCAGACGGTTCCGTTGTGGGCACGGGTGAGGTCAGGGAGATCCCGCTCCAGGCGGCCTACCGTGCGGTGGGTTACTACGGTTCCCCGATCGACGGCGTCCCCTTTGATGAGGCCCGCGGCGTGATCCCCAACGAGGGTGGCCGTGTCACCGTTGACGGTGTGCAGATTCCCGGCACCTATGCGACCGGCTGGATCAAGCGTGGCCCGGTTGGGCTGATTGGTCACACCAAGTCGGATGCCATGGAGACGGTATCCAACCTGCTGGAGGACGCAGACAGCTGGTGGCAGCCGGAGCACCCCGAGGAGTCAGCGGTCACCGAGCTGCTGACCAGTCGCGGGGTGGAGTACACCGACCTGGACGGCTGGCACCGCCTCGACGAGCACGAGATCGCTCTGGGCGAGGGGGAGCGCGCGCGGGTGAAGGTTGTTCCGCGTGACGAGATGATTCAGATTTCTCGCGGCACAAACTGACCCGGCTGGCTACGCTGGGAGCATGACGGCGACCGGCTGGCGGACAGACGATCTGGGTGCTCCGTTTGAGCGCCGTGAGTTGCCTCTGGGCAGCGACGCTGAGGGACCGGTGGTGGCCACCCTGGTGAGGGTGGCCCCATCGTTCACCCGCGGTGTTCGGCGGGCGCTGTCCTCGTCAGAGCTGTCGGATGTTGACGTCCTGTATCTGCACGGCTGGTCCGACTACTTCTTCCAGGCCGAGCATGCGCTGTGGTGGGAGAAGCAGGGCGCCAGGTTTTTTGCGCTTGACCTGCGCAAGTACGGCCGGAGTCTTCGGCCGGGGCAGTCGCCCGGTTTTGTTGACGACCTGCGCACCTACGATGAGGATATTGCCGCCGCGTTGGATGTCATTCGCGCCGGTACCTCTCGGCCGCGGCGGCTTGTTCTTCTTGGCCACTCAACCGGGGGGCTGACCGCCAGCCTCTGGGCTGCACGCCATCCGGGTGAGCTCGCGGCGCTTGTGCTCAACTCGCCGTGGCTTGAGCTGCAAACCGGGGGGATGGGGCGTGAGGCCCTTGCCCCGCTGATTTCGGTTGGTGCTCGCATTGCCCCCACAACCGTTCTGCCCAATATCGACATGGGGTATTACGCCCGAGCGGTGGGGCGGCAGGGCGGTGGTGAGTGGGACGTGCACCCGGAGTGGCGTCCCGTCCGGGGTTTTCCGGTCCGATCGGCGTGGCTTGCCGCCGTGGTGTCGGCGCACGAGGTTGTTGCTGCCGGCCTTGGTCTGGAGATTCCCGTGCTGACTCTGCTGTCGGCCAGGTCAACGATTGCGCTGAGCTGGTCGGAGGAGATGCGGCGAAGCGACAGCGTTCTTGTGGTGGAGAATGTGGCGGCGCGGGCGGTCAAGCTGGGCGGCTCCGTGACAATCGAGCGGTTGGACGGCGCGCTGCACGATGTCATGCTGTCGGCTCCTGAGGTGAGACAGCTGGCCTACTCCAGAATCAGTCGGTGGGCGAGGGGCGCTCTGGCTCGTTAGCTGCTCCTGTGCCGCGGGGTGGTGGTGCGGGGTGGGCTTGTCCCTGATCGGCGGTTTGTTCCTGAACGAGCAGGGCCAGGAGCAGGTTGGCCCTGGTCGTCGCATCGCTGAGCGGACGGCCAAGCAGGACTTCCACTCGGCTGATGCGCTTGGCCAGGGTGTGCCGGTGAATGCCAAGGTCCCGTGCGGCTGGATCAAACTGTCCGTGGTGGCTGAGCCAGGTACGCAGCGCCCGGCGGAGCTCGGTCGTTCCGCCGTGGTCGGCGAGCGGACCCAGCTGGTTGCTGGCCCAGTCGGAGGTGAGGTGTGGTGAGACGCCCGGGGTCGGGGTGCCGTCGTGCGCTGATGCCCGGTGCAGCTGACCGGTACTGGCCACCCGCTGGGCGCTGCGAGCTCTGGCGAGCGCCCGGGGCAATGCTGAGCGGTCGTCCTGCGCGGACATGCCCGCGCTGAGATGTGCGCCAAGCTCCGCTGTGATGACGCGGATGAGTTCAGCATCCGCCGAGCGCTGAGCAATCACGATGAGTTCCTCGCCGACGGGGGTGGACAGGATGCCCCCGCCGATGCTGACCGCCAACCGGTCAAGCGTGTGCTGAATCGCGGTGACGGCGTCCCGGTCGGCGTCACCCTGCGGGCTGGGCGCAACAACCACAACCGTTGGGGTGCTCTCCGGTGTGCGCTCGCCCAGGACCGTGCACAGTTCGTGGGCTGTTGCCGATGCGCCGGTGAGCAGCGCGTCGGCGGCGCGGGAACGA
>JBQELM010000163.1:0-5557 GCA_052103915.1 Mycetocola sp.
AGGTTCGGGTCGACCGGCTGTTCCGGGTTGAGTCCGTCAACTTTTACCTTCTCCTTGGTGTGACCGCGCTCCTGCTTGGGCTTGGTCTTGTGATGGGAATCTCCGCGAATACGGGGACGAGCTACGGAAACACCGGCGGCTTTGTCACCGACATCGTTCGACAGGTTGTGTTTGTTGTCGCCGCTCTCATCGTTCTGGTTGTGTCTTCACAAGCATCACCTCGGTTCTGGAAGCGGTACGCCTGGCCGTTCCTTGGGGCGGCTCTTGTCCTGCAGGCCCTTGTCTTTACTCCTTTTGGTCAAGAAATTGACGGCAACCGGGCCTGGATCCGTTTGGGCGAGTCGTTCAGTTTTCAGCCAGCGGAGCTTCTGAAAATCGCGCTAGCTGTCTGGATCGGTGCGGTTCTGTCCGCAAAGCAACCCCTGATCGGTCAGTTCAAACACGTGCTGATCCCGGTTGTCCCCGTATCTGTTCTTGCCCTCGGGCTCGTCCTAGCCGGCCGGGACCTGGGAACAGTCATCGTGATGACCTTTGTTGTGTTTGGGGCACTCATTTTTGCGGGCGTGAAGTGGCGCCATCTCCTGATTCCGCTCCTGCTTGGCGGCCTCGTCGCGGCGTACTTTGTGATGGCCAGTCCTAACCGGAGGAATCGGATCTCCAGCTTCCTTTCTGAGGGGTGCACCGATTACACGAACCTGTGTTTTCAGCCCCTTCACGGCACTTGGGCCCTGGCGGGTGGCGGAGTTTTTGGCCTTGGTCTCGGCAACTCGCGCGAGAAGTACTGGCTTCCGGCGATTCATAACGACTACATTTTTGCGCTCATCGGTGAGGAGCTCGGGCTGATCGGCGCGATCGCTGTCCTCCTGCTTTTTGCGCTGCTTGCTGTTGTGTTTATGCGGATCATTCGTGGGTCCAGCGACCCGTTTGTCCGAATCGTCACCGGGGGCATCGCCGTGTGGCTGCTGGGTCAGGCTGCGGTGAACATCGCTGTGGTTCTTGGGCTTCTGCCGGTGCTTGGCGTCCCGCTGCCGCTATTGTCGTCGGGTGGGACGGCGCTTTTGACAACGGCTTTGGCAATCGGAATCGTGCTGTCGTTCACCAGAGAAAAATCGGAACCCCAACACGACATGATCACCGTCACGTCTTTATCTAGGAAGGCCACTTCGTGACCAGCTATCTTCTCGCCGGCGGCGGTACAGCCGGACACGTCAACCCGCTTTTGGCGACGGCTGATGAGCTGGTTCGACGGGAGCCGGACGCCACCGTGGTTGTGCTGGGAACCGCTGAGGGGCTGGAAGCTCGTCTGGTACCCGAGCGTGGGTACGAGCTGGTCACGATTCCGAAGCTGCCCTTCCCTCGACGGCTGAACGCCGCGGCACTCCGCTTCCCCGCTCGCTATCGTGCGACGGTTGCTCAGGTGTCGCGCCTGATCGGCGAACGAGGCTTTGACGCTGTCGCGGGCTTTGGCGGCTACGCTGCGGCTCCGGCGTATGCAGCGGCAAAAAAGACCGGTACGCCGCTGAGCATTCACGAGGCGAATGCTAAACCGGGGCTCGGGAACAGGCTAGGGCAGCGCTACACGCCGTATGTAGGTGTTGCTTTTCGAGGAACCCCGCTGAAGAACGCGCGTTTTGTCGGCATGCCGCTTCGACCTGAAATCACCGGGCTTGACCGTGTTGCTCGTCGGAATGAGGCAGCGGCGCTTTTTGATCTTGACCCGCAGAAACCAACCGTTGTGGTGACGGGTGGCTCGTTGGGGGCGCGGAGCGTGAACTCCACGATTTTTGATGCCCGTGGCGACCTCATGGCAGCCGGCTATCAGGTTCTGCATATCGTTGGTGGACGAAGTGAGCTGACCCAGCCGCAGGGCGAAGATGCGTACCGTGTTGTGTCCTATTGCGATCGGATGGATCTGGCTCTGTCGATGGCTGACCTGGTGATTTCCCGAGCCGGGGCGTCAACGGTCAGTGAGCTGTCGGCGCTTGGTCTTCCTGCCGTGTACATTCCCTACCCTGTCGGTAACGGCGAGCAGCGTTTTAACGCGGCGGAGTCGGTTGCAGCTGGTGGGGCGGTCCTGGTTGAGGACGCGAGTTTCACACCCGAGTGGTTGCGTGGCACAGTTGTTCCCATGCTGGGCGACCCCGACCGGCTGAGGGTCATGGGGGAGCGCGCCGCATCCACAGGTACCCGTCATGGCTCTGAGCTCATGGCGGACCTGATCGCCGACAGTATCGCGCGACGCTAAGAGTGGGGTCCTCCCAGGGCAAGGTATTAACCTGGGTTTAGTTTTTTATGAGGCAGAGGGCTAGGCAGTGATCAAACCAGATCTTGAGATGACGATTCCTGAGGAGCTTGGCCGGGTGCACTTTGCCGGTATCGGCGGGTCGGGCATGAGCGGAATTGCGCGGATGTTTGTGCGCGCCGGTGTTCCTGTGACGGGTTCAGACTCTCGTGAGTCGGCAACGGTTGACGAGCTTCGTTCACTCGGCATTACCGTGGCGATTGGTCACGCAACGGAGAACCTTGGCGAGGCCGACACACTTGTTGTCACCGGTGCGCTCTGGCAGGACAACCCCGAGTACGTTGAGGCATTGCGCCGCGGCATCCCTGTCCTGCACCGCTCGCAGGCACTGGCCTGGTTGATTGGCCACACCCGCCTTGTTTCGGTCGCCGGCGCGCACGGTAAGACCACGTCGACCGGGATGATCGTGACCGGGCTCCGTGGGGTAGGTGCCTCGCCCAGTTTTGTGAACGGTGGAGTCATTGAGTCGCTTGGGGTCTCCAGCGACGCCGGCACCGATCCGCTGTATGTCATTGAGGCGGATGAGTCGGACGGCTCCTTCTTGCTGTACCACACGGCGATTGCTCTGATCACAAACGTTGATGCCGATCACCTTGATCACTACGGATCGCATGAGGCGTTTGATGACGCGTTTGTTCGCTTTGCTGACGCCGCGAGCGAAAGCGTTGTTATCTCCGCGGATGACCCGGGGGCTGCCCGCGTTCGCGCGCGTTTGACACACCGTTCTGTTGTGAGCTTTGGTGAGTCGGAAGATGCTGATGTTCGCCTTGTCGACGTGAGTTCAACCGGTCCCGTATCGTTCACGGTTGAGATCAACGGGCAGCGACTGTCATCAACTTTGCGCGTGCCGGGCAAGCACAACGCTGTGAACGCGGTTGGTGCGCTTGCCGTGCTGGTTGGCCTTGGCTTTGATCCCGCTGAGTCGCTTGAGGCGATTTCAGCGTTTGGCGGAACGAAACGGCGTTTTGAGCTGCACGGCGTGGAACGGGGCGTCAGCGTGTACGACGATTACGCCCACCACCCGACGGAAGTGGCTGCTGCACTGTCAGCGGCGCGGAGTGTTGTGGGGTCGGGGCGGATTATCGCCGTGCACCAGCCGCACACCTACTCACGGACTCAGCACATGGCGGCTGAGTTTGCCGAGGTTCTTGAACAGTTCGCGGACGAGACGGTTGTCCTGGACGTTTATGGTGCCCGGGAGGACCCGGTTCCCGGGGTGACCGGGGCGCTGGTATCGGAACGGTTCCTTGACCAGAGCAGAGTGTCTTATGTGCCCGATTGGCAGGCTGCTGCGGACCGGACGGCTGAAATTGCGCGCGAGGGCGATTTTGTTGTGACTCTTGGCTGCGGTGACGTTTACCGTATCGTGCCGCAGCTGCTTGAAGCGCTCGGCGCCGATCAGGCCTAAGCGGTGAAGCGGCCATCAGGGTTTGGTTCTCCCTCGTCTGAACCGGAGGACAACCACGAGGTCGCTGAGTCTGGTGTCGAGGAGAGAGCGGCTGCGCCGATCGATCTGATGTCTGCGCGTCAGCGGGCGCAGCGGACACGAGCGGGCTTGGATGGTTCCGGCGAGGCGGAGAATGCTGAGCCGAGTGACGTTCAGTCTCAGCGCGGGTCGGAATCGGCGGGCGCGGAATCTTCACACGCCGACGGCTTTGACCGTGGCCGTGATCGTTCGTCGGTGTCTGGGCCGCGGCAAACGCGGCGTGACCCGGCGGAACCGCAGGAGCCGGACAACGCTCGTGAGGAGAACGTTGGCGTCGATTCCGGCTCTGGCGCTCCTGTTGGGGGGCGTGGCGCGGGCCGGTTCTTTTCGTTTGTGGGGAAGCGGCGCCAGCGGTCTGAACCGAGGAGTGCAGCGGATCGTCCGCAGGCGCGTCAGGTTCGACGCGAGGCGAGACGTTTTGTGGCGCGGGGCAGAGGACCTGGTCGGTGGTGGGCTCGCGGTGTGATCGCCGTTGGGCTGGTCGCTCTCCTGGCCGTGGCGGTGAGCTACACGCCAATTTTTGCGGTGAGGTCGATCACCGTTGTTGGTGCGGACCGGGTGAGCGTTGACCGTGTTGAGGCAGCGCTGTCGGCACAGCTTGGCCGACCGTTTCCGTTTGTTGACGAGGCCGAGGTGAAGGCCGCGTTGATTTCCTTTCCTTTGATTGAGACCTATCAGCTCGAGGCACGACCGCCGAGCGATCTGGTGGTCAGAATTGTTGAGCGCACTCCGATCGGTGTGGTGAAGTCTAAATCGGGGTTCACGGTTGTGGATGGTGCGGGCGTTGTTGTTGAGGTCGCTGATGATCGGCCCGATGATCTGCCGCTGATCGTTGCAAAGGGTGGCACGAACGGTCGTGGCTTTGGTGCGGCCTCGGAAGTTCTTCGGTCTCTTCCTGCTGACGTTGCCGGCCGGGTGGTTGAGATCTCCGCATCGTCAACGGACAGTGTTGAACTCACCCTCGACGGTGGGCAGAGCGTGGCCTGGGGGAGCGCGGAGGAGTCCGCCCTAAAGGGTCGTGTCCTTGAGGCGCTTCAAAAGAATTTCCCTGATGCGAAGGGCTACGACGTCTCGTCGCCCGACGTTCCGTTGACCTCATAGGGCTGTGACGGTCGAGTTTTGGTTCAATATTTGCGACACGCCTGTCGACGCGGCTCCGTGCCGCTCAATGGGCCATACCGTCAGTAATGGAAATACATACTCAGCATAACTTTAAGCCTTAGGTAAAGGTTGAAGGTTATCTACGGAGGCCGGACGTGACAAACAACCAGAACTACCTTGCGGTCATCAAAGTCGTCGGAATCGGCGGTGGTGGTGTCAACGCTGTCAATCGAATGATTGAACTCGGCCTCCGGGGTGTGGAGTTCATCGCCATCAACACCGACGCGCAGGCGCTGTTGATGAGCGATGCCGACGTCAAACTCGACGTCGGTAAGGAACTCACCCGCGGTCTTGGCGCCGGAGCTGACCCGGAGGTCGGTCGCCGCGCCGCAGAGGATCACGCGGAAGAGATCGAGGAGGCTCTCGCCGGAGCCGACATGGTCTTTGTGACGGCCGGAGAGGGCGGCGGCACCGGAACCGGCGGCGCCCCCGTTGTGGCGCGCATCGCCAAGTCGATTGGTGCGCTCACGATCGGTGTTGTCACGAAGCCGTTCGGATTTGAGGGACGACGTCGTCAGGCGCAGGCTGAGCAGGGTGTTGCAACGCTGAAAGAAGAGGTTGACACCCTCATCGTTGTCCCCAACGATCGGTTGCTCGAGATCAGCGAC
>JBQELM010000164.1:0-5484 GCA_052103915.1 Mycetocola sp.
CGGAGACCGCGTGACGCAGATCACTTGTCGCCGTCATAGAGGCGGGAAGCGGCACGTTCGGCAGGTACTCGCTGTTGCGGTGCTTGTCCCTGATCTGGGTCGCGACATCGTCACGACGGGCCCACATTGTGACCTGCGATCCACCGTCGGCAAGGATCTTGCCAAACGTTGTCCCCCAGCTCCCGGCCCCAAGGACAGTGACCCGTCCCGGAATCCTACGAGTCAAAACGCCCCGTCTCCTTCTGATTGTGCGCGCTGGGGTCCCAGCGCGTGGCCGGCGGTTCTTCCCCCCGAACCTCGGCAAGCAGCTGCGTGATCTGAACCATGATGTCATCGGTTGCAGCGGCCAGCGTAGTTGAACTGACCGGCTGTGACCGGTACGCGCTCAGATCAATGGGCTCACCAAAACGAATCTCAACGCGCTTGGGCGGGAACAGGCTGATCTTCTTGCCGTAGCGCGGCATGACGGCTTGAGTTCCCCAGTGCACAACGGGAATGACGGGAATCTCGCTGTTGGCCAGGGCCAGCCGGGCGGCACCCGTCTTCCCACGCATGGGCCACAGCTTGGGGTCCCGTGTCAGCGTGCCCTCGGGGTAGATCACAATGCCCTTGCCCTCGCGGACAAGATCGTCAGCCGTCGCCACCGGGTCACTCGTCCGGCTCGCGCCTCCGCGCTCAACCGGAATCTGACCGGCCGCGCGCAGAATCGCCCCAACAATCGGAATCTTAAACAGCGAGGCCTTGGCCAAGAAACGCGGAATCCGACCCGACTTCCACACCGCGGCTGCAATCACAATCGGATCGATTTCGGAGAAGTGGTTGGGCACAAGAATGAACGGCCCCGAGCGAGGCAGATTCTCAACGCCGGTGATCTTCTGCTTCATCAAAATACGCAGGAGGGGAAGCACAATCGAGGCCAGCGGCCAAAAAATGGTCCACTGGGCGCGCTCCGAGCGTGTGCGAGATCTAGCCATGGATCACGCCTCCAGGACGAAGTCCGCCCCCAGCTGCTCCAGCTTGTTGATGAAGTTCTCGTAACCACGGCTGATGATGCCGACGTTGCTGACGTGTGACACACCCTCAGCTGACAGCGCAGCGATCAGGTGAGAGAACCCACCACGCAGGTCGGGAACAACAATGTCTGCGCCGTGCAGCTCACTTGGACCAGAAATCACGGCCGAGTGCTTGAAGTTGCGCTGACCAAAGCGGCACTCCTGCCCACCCAGGCACTCCTTGTGCACCTGGATCGTCGCACCCATCTCGACAAGCGCGTCAACAAAACCAAACCGTTGCTCGTACACGGTCTCGTGCACAATCGAGACGCCCGTGGCCTTGGTCAGAGCCACAACAAGCGGCTGCTGCCAGTCGGTCATGAAGCCGGGGTGAACGTCCGTCTCAATGATGACCGGGTTCAGCGGCCCACCCGGGTGGAAGAACCGGATGCCGTCGTCGTGAATCTCAAAACCGCCACCGACCTTGCGGAAGACGTTGAGGAAGGTCAGCATCTCGGGCTGGCGTGCACCACCAACAAAGATGTCTCCGTTGGTTGCCAGGGCCGCAGCAGCCCAGCTGGCAGCCTCATTGCGGTCGAACAGCGCCCGGTGGTCGTAACCGATGAGCGACTCAACACCCTCGATCCGGATGACCCGGTCGGTGTCAACGGAGATGATCGCACCCATCTTCTGCAGGATGTTGATCAGGTCCATGATCTCAGGCTCAATGGCTGCACCACGAAGCTCGGTGATACCGTCCGCGCGAACAGCGGTCAGGAGCACCTGCTCCGTTGCGCCCACACTCGGGTAGGGCAGAGCAACCTTGGCACCGTGCAGTCCGTGCGGAGCCGACATGCGAATACCGCTGGGCAGCTTCTCAACGACGGCACCAAAGTTGCGCAGCACCTCAAGGTGGTAGTCGATGGGACGGTCGCCAATCCTGCAACCACCCAGGTCGGGGATGAATGCCTCACCGAGGCGGTGCAGCAGCGGGCCACAGAACAGAATCGGGATACGGCTTGACCCGGCGTGAGCGTCGATGTCAACAAAGTTGGCGCTCTCAACGTTTGACGGGTCAAGGTGGAGAACACCCTCCGCGTCGCCGTCGGTGACCTTCACACCGTGAACCTCAAGCAGGCCGCGGACGACCCCGACGTCACTGATCGCCGGGACGTCACGCAGCACGCTGGGGGTTTCACCGAGGAGTGCCGCAACCATGGCCTTGGTGACCAGGTTTTTTGCACCCTTAAGCTCGATCCGACCGGCCAGGGGGCGTCCGCCGTTGATGGTCATGCGGTCGCCCTTAAGGCCGACGCTCGCGCCCGCGCGGGCCGAGTCCTGGATCAGTGAGCTCACTTTTCTCCCCTGGTAGTCAGTGTGGTTCTAGCGGACGGGAAGCGTCTTCGGCCGCCAGGCGGCGCGATTCTTCTCGAACGCGGTAATGGCATCCTCATTGCGCAGGGTCAGGGCGATGTCGTCCAGTCCCTCCAGGAGCCTCCACCGAGTGTAATCGTCGATGTCGAAGGACATGCGCAGCTCGCCGACGCTGATGGTTCGCTCAACCAGGTCAACGGTGAGCTCCACGCCGGGCTGAGCCTCAATGGCCGCCCAGAGCTGCTCAACCTGCTCCTCAGAGACCTGAGCCGTCAGCAGCCCCTGCTTACCGGAGTTACCGCGGAAGATGTCACCAAATCGGGGTGAGATGACCACGTCGAAACCAAAGTCACGCAGCGCCCAGACGGCGTGCTCACGCGAGGATCCCGTCCCAAAGTCGGGGCCGGCCACCAAAATACGCACGCCCTGGTACTCGGGCCTGTTGAGGATGAAGTCGGGGTCCTGACGCCAGCCGTAGAACAGGGCGTCGTCAAAGCCGGTCTTGGTAACCCGCTTCAGGAACTGGGCGGGGATGATCTGGTCGGTGTCGACGTTTGACTGGCGCATCGGCGCCGCGATACCCGTGACGGTTGTGAACTTTTCCATGGTGAACTCACTTTCCGTTCAGGTCGGAGGGGCTGGACAGGGTTCCGCGAATCGCGGTTGCGGCGGCGACCAGTGGTGACACCAGGTGGGTGCGTCCGCCCTTGCCCTGCCGTCCCTCAAAGTTGCGGTTACTTGTGGAGGCACAGCGCTCCCCCGGCGCAAGCTGGTCGGGGTTCATGCCCAGGCACATGGAGCAGCCGGCAAAACGCCACTCGGCGCCAAAGTCGGTGATGATCTTGTCCAGGCCCTCGGCCTCGGCCTCGATGCGAACGCGGGCCGAGCCGGGAACAACCATGACCCTGACGCCGTCAGCCTTCTTCTTGCCGCTGATGACGGAGGCGAAGGCGCGCAGGTCCTCGATCCGGCTGTTGGTGCAGGAGCCCATGAAGACTGCGTCAACCGGGACCTCCTTGAGCGGCGTTCCGGCCGTCAGGTCCATGTACTCCAGCGCCCGTTCTGCGGCGGCGCGCTCGTTGGGGTCGCTGAACTGCTCGGGCGAGGGAACAACGTCGCTCAGGGAGACACCCTGGCCGGGGTTGGTTCCCCAGGTGACAAAGGGCTCAAGCTCGTCGGCGTTGATGAAGACCTCGGCGTCAAACGTGGCACCCTCATCGGTCTGCAGGGTCTTCCAGTACGCGACGGCCTCGTCCCAGTCCTCACCCTGCGGCGCGTGTGCACGGCCCTCAAGGTAGTCAAAGGTGGTCTGATCGGGCGCAACCATTCCGGCGCGGGCACCGGCCTCAATCGACATGTTGCAGATGGTCATGCGGCCGTCCATGCTGAGCGCGCGGATCGCTGAACCGCGGTACTCAAGCACGTAGCCCTGTCCGCCGCCCGTTCCGATCTTGGCGATCACGGCCAGAATGATGTCCTTGGCGGTGACGCCCTCGCGGAGCGTGCCCTCAACGTTGATGGCCATCGTCTTAAACGGCTTGAGTGGCAGCGTCTGCGTTGCCATCACGTGCTCAACCTCGCTGGTGCCGATACCAAAAGCCATCGCACCAAATGCGCCGTGGGTTGAGGTGTGCGAGTCGCCACAGACGACCGTCACACCCGGCATGGTCAGGCCAAGCTGCGGGCCAACAACGTGCACGATTCCCTGCTCGATGTCACCGAGCGAGTGGATTCGAACGCCAAACTCCTCGGCGTTGGCACGGAGAGTGTTGATCTGGGTGCGGCTGGTCAGGTCGGCGATGGGCCGGTCGATGGCCAGAGTCGGAGTGTTGTGGTCCTCCGTTGCGATGGTCAGATCAACCCGGCGCAGCGGGCGACCGGCCACACGCAAACCGTCAAAGGCCTGCGGACTGGTGACCTCGTGCACCAGGTGCAGGTCGATGTAAATCAGGTCGGGGTTGCCGTCCTCGCCCTTCACGACGAGGTGATCATCCCAGACCTTCTCTGCCAGGGTGCGGGGGGTCTGTGTTGTTTCGGTGCTCACTGAAGTTCTTTCTTTGAAGATCCGGTCAGGCAGGAGCGGACTCCGCGTCGAGTTATGCCTGGGATGGGGACTCGGCGCGGCAGCTAAGAAGGAGCGTACCGAAGCGCATACAGCGAGAATACCACCTGTGCGATTGGACTCGGAACAGGGCGGGCTGCCCCAGCGGCCCGATCGCGTGCGCGTCCGCAGGATCACCGCACCTCTGCCGCCCCCAATCAGGGTGACGACGATTCTGCCCGCTCCTGCACCGCACCCGCGCGGTGCGCACCCGCCGCACCGACCACGGTCCGCCGGGTTTAGGCCTCGGTCGATGAACCGTCAGAGCCCTCACCGGCCGTGACCGCGGCGTCCCGTGCCGCGCGACGGCGGGACACAATCAGGCTGGCGACGGTCGCAACCGCCATTGAACCGATGATGACAACAAGCGACATCATCGTGTCAATGTGCGGCACCGGAACGGGCTGACCACCGTTGATGAACCCAAGCTCGTTCACCTCGAGTGCGTGAAGCACCAGCTTCACACCGATGAAGCCAAGGATGAACGCGATTCCGTAGTGCAGGTAGATGAGCTTCTCGAGCAGACCACCCAGCAGGAAGTACAGCTGCCGCAGACCCATGAGCGCAAAAACGTTTGCCGTAAAGACGATGAAGGGGCTCTGCGTGATGCCGAAGATCGCGGGAATCGAGTCGATGGCGAACAGGAAGTCGGTCGCACCGATCGTGATGAATACCAGAAGCATCGGCGTCCAGTAGCGTTTGCCGCCGATCGTTGTGCGGAGCTTGTTGCCGTCAAACTCGTCGGACACGTTCAGACGACGACGCAGGAACGCGGTGACTTTGGAGTCGCCCTCCCCCTCGTCACCCGAGCCAAACGCCTGCTTCCACGCCGTGTACAGCAGGAAGGCACCAAAAATGTAGAAGATCCAGGAGAACCGCTCGATGACGGCTGCTCCGGCCAGGATGAAGATTCCGCGCAGGATGAGGGCGATGATGATGCCAACCATCAGGACCTCCTGCTGGTACTTCCTCGGCACAGACATGGTGGTCATGATGACGATGAAGACAAAGAGGTTG